>CAVJKI010000193.1:0-4291 GCA_963649995.1 Sodaliphilus sp. | reverse complement strand
GCGTCAAGACCTAAGATAAACTGACCTGCGTCCTTTACCTTCTGGAGTGACTGGTCGCCGTCTGCGGTGCTTTCTGCAACAGATGTGCTGTCGCCTGCTGTTGCATTGCTGTCTGCTGTTGAAGAATTGCCGTTTGAGCTACAGCCTGCAAGACCGAGTGTAAGAGCGGCTGCCATAGCAACAGCGATTGCTTTAAGATTTAATTTTTTCATTTTTATTTCCTTTCTGAGCGTTTTACACGCCTTAAAAATTACTTTAATATAGTAACACACAAACACGAAAAAGTAAATAGGCAAAATGAATAAAACGGCGGAAATTTGCAGGATTTCAGCAAATTTCCGCCGTTTTTGTGCCGTTATACAATTAAGCTCGTCAATAAAGATACTCGTACTGCGAAATATCCGGGCATTTCGGCTCTTTAAGCTCATCATCGGTAAAGTCGTATCTTATATTCTGATTATACATATACCACAGGCATACCTTCATGCCGCTCATTTCAAGGTGCGTTCCGTCCTCAAAGGCATACTTTTCTTTCAGCTTGTTGTCACTGCCCTTAAGTAGCTCTGTCGGGTCTACAAAGTGATAGTGGCTGTAGTAGCAGTTTTCAATTGCATGACGTAGTGCGGCGTTGTACTCGTCTATCTTTTCGTTCTTGCAGAATTTACTGCGTACAGGCGTTACCGCCATAATGATGAACTCGCTGTTCGGACTTGCCTGCTTGCACTGATAGAGAAGCTGCATATAGTTTGATACGAACTGTTCTTTTGTAGTAAGATTTACATCGTTCAGTCCCATTGAAAACAGCACATATTTCGGTTGCTTATTGTAAAGGTGTACAAGCACATCAGTGCTTAAATTGTTTGAGGTGATAAGGAACTGGTGAATGTTCCATGCCGCAATGCTCGGTCTTGCAAGATTATTTTCCTGCTTGAAATAGCCTGCACTTGCAAATCCCGAACACACACTGTCGCCGACAAGTGCGAACTGGTCAAAATACTTGTACATAGCGTCAGTAATTGTATAATCAGGCTCAGGCTCAGGTTCTTCATTTTTAGGAGCGGTTGTAGTTGTCTGTTCGGTATCGGGCGGCGTACTTTCCGCCTGCGAATATGTATTGTCATAGCTTATTCTGCCCTCCGATACCGTGGCGGCGTAAGCGTTATTGCAGGCTGTGCATACTATAGCCGCTACAAGCGGCAGACACAGCAAAATAAACCGTTTCTTAGGCGAAACGAAGCCGTATTTGTTATAAAACATCAATATCCCTTATCCTGTGAGCGGTGCAAATTCACCGCAATATTATATAGAAAACCGTTTTCGGTTGAGTTTCTTATTTAATTATAATGCTGATTTTACACTTTTGCAAGATTAAATTTACAAAATGTCGCACCGTGTCGAAAATTCATGGATTTGCACAACCACAGTGCGATTTTCAAAGCGTTTTTATGTAAAGTGTATTTTCTGAGGCGTTATGTACAATATATTGTGCTTTTTTACACAGATGTTACATTAGCGGAATTCATCCGCACATTTTTACTAAAGCCTGCTTATCCGCTGATTATTTCAGATAAAAGCACACTGATCGGTTATTTTCAAAGATTTTTGTTTTGTTTTAAATTTTGTTGTAAAAACAACAGACAATATCGTCTTGTTTATGTTAGAATACAGTCACAGGTTAAAACTCTATGACGAGAAAGGAAAAAGTATGATAAGAAAGATAATAAAGATAGACGAAGAAAAGTGCAACGGCTGCGGTATCTGTGCAACAGCCTGCCACGAGGGCGCAATTGATATAGTCGACGGCAAGGCAAAGCTTATGCGGGAGCATTACTGTGACGGACTGGGCGACTGTTTACCTGCCTGTCCGACAGGCGCAATAAGCTTTGAAGAACGTGAAGCGCCCGCTTATGACGAGCAGGCTGTATTAAAGGCAAAGCAGGCAAAAGCTGAGGCAGAGAAGCCCTTACCCTGCGGCTGTCCCGGAACTCACGCCAGAGCGCTCAAACACCAGCATAACGGCGAAGCTTGCCCCGCTACCGAGCAGGAAAGCGGACACGCAGAAATCCGTAGCGAGCTTTCGCAGTGGCCCGTGCAGATAAAGCTCGTTCCAACCTCTGCACCTTGGTTTGACGGAGCAAATCTGCTTGTAGCCGCCGACTGCACAGCGTATGCCTACGGCGATTTTCACAATAAATTCATAAAGAACAGAATTACACTTATCGGTTGCCCCAAGCTCGACAGCATTGATTACACCGAAAAGCTGACCGAGATAATCAGAAACAACGATATAAAGAGCGTAACGGTCGTAAGAATGGAAGTTCCGTGCTGTGCAGGCATAGAAAACGCCGTAAAAACAGCGCTCCAAAACAGCGGCAAATTCATCCCGTGGCACGTTGCCATTGTATCGGTAGACGGACAGCTCACCGAAATGTAAATATAAGTGCGGACGGCTTTTGCCGTCCGTGTTTTTATACCCCGAATGCAATATCTTTTGCCGTCAAGGCGGTGGAAATCGTATTTTTTCTGCAATACCAATCATCTCTCCGCACTCTCTAACCTGTTCACCACACATAACCTCGCTATTTCCACTATCCTTGTAAAAGCAGTGTTACATATTAAATTTTTCCGTAGGGCGGGGTCTCTGCCCCGCCCGTTGCATCCAACATTGCAACTCTATCAATCCCGGTAAATTTCACACTATCAATCGCTTTGTACCAACACAAGTGTAACTTTATGGACGCTTTGTTTTGTAAAGGCGCAATTACACCCTATAGGGTATAATTATGACAACAATCGCATAAACTACACCCTTTGGGGTATAATAATCTATAAAACACCTTGACATTATACCCTAGAGGGTGTAAAATATATTACATATTACAACAGCGGAGATGATATACTTGAACAAAATAGCTCAGTTCATAAAAGCAAAACGAAAAGAGGCAGGTCTTACTCAGGAAGAATTTGCTATACGTTCAGGGCTTGGGTTGCGTTTTGTGCGTGAGCTTGAACAGGGTAAAGAAACCGTGCGTATGGATAAGGTCAATACTGCGCTTGCCATGTTTGACATGGAAGCAGTGCCGGGAAGAAAGGATAACGGAAAGTGACAGTTTTAAGAACAGCTTATGTGTATGTCAGAAACATTTTTGCGGGATCACTTTGTGAAACCGATGACGGTTATACCTTCTCTTATGACAAGACTTATCTTGGTGATAAAAATGCAAGTGCGGTTTCACTAACACTTCCGCTGACTGATGATGTGTACATCTCGAAAACATTATTTCCTTTTTTTGACGGATTGATCCCTGAGGGCTGGCTTCTGGATATAGTGAGCAGTAACTGGAAGCTTGACAATAAAGACAGATTCGGCTTATTATTAGTCGCCTGCAAGGACTGTATAGGTAATGTCAGAATTATGGGGGAAAAGCTATGAAATGTCTGTGTTGCGGAAAGAATATTGATAAAAACGGTGAAAACGGTTGGCATAAAAGCTGTATAAAACGTTTTTTTGAAGCGGCTAAGCTTCCGATTATAGATATTGATGATGAAACGCTGAGCAAGCTTGCGAATGAAACCGTCAACAGCGGCTTTACTGTTCCGGGAGTACAGAAAAAACTGTCATTACATCTTGTTTCGGAAAAAGCCACCGCAAGACTTACATTAGTAAATTGTCCCTCAGGATATATACTGAAACCTCAGGTGTCTCAGTTTGAAACCTTGCCTGAGGCTGAACAGCTTGCGATGTCTATGGCAGATATAACCGGTATATCCACAGTTCCGCACGCTCTTATCGGTAACAACGGCACTTATGCGTACATCACGAAAAGAGTGGACAGAATCATCAAGGACAGCAGTGTAGCAATGCTTGCAATGGAGGATTTTTGTCAGCTTGACCTCAGACTTACACAGGATAAGTATAAAGGCTCGTATGAGCGTTGCGCAAAGGTGATTGAACGTTACTCCTCACGGAAAGGTCTGGATATGACCGAGCTTTTTATACGCCTTGTCTTTTCGTTTGCCACTGGAAATTCCGACATGCATCTTAAAAACTTTTCTCTTATTGAAACGTCGGAAAACAGCAGGGAGTACATTTTATCTCCGGCGTATGACCTGTTGCCGGTAAACGTTATTATGCCCGCAGATAAAGAGCAGATGGCTCTTGCACTGAACGGCAAAAAGAGAAATATCCGCAGAAAAGATTTTCTGATATTTGCGGATGAGTGCGGTATTCCGGGAATTTCGGCTGAAAAGATGATAAATAAAGTAGTCTCACTAAAAGAAAAATATAAAG
>CAVJKI010000192.1:0-4303 GCA_963649995.1 Sodaliphilus sp. | reverse complement strand
GGCTTACTTAATAAAAAATCTTACTTGACGCCAAAAACGGAAGAATTTACGCTGAAAGTAGTGCAATTTTTTACGAGATGTGGTATAATAAAATAAATATAGATTAAAACACAAAGAAAAAACGGAGCAGATATGAGTTACAGTTTAAATCTCGGCAGTTGGGGCAGTGTTTTTGCGGTGCCGTCAGATGTCGTTGACAAATACATAAAAATAGCAAGCGGAAGTAATATCAAGGTACTGTTGTACTTTTTAAGACACAGCGGAGAACAACTCAGCGAAGAAGCGATTACTGCGGCGCTTTCGATGAACGGTGAGGACGTCAAGGACGCACTTTCATTCTGGGAGCAGGTAGGGCTTCTTGCAAAAAACAACGGAGTATTTGTCCCTAAGCAACAAGGGGAGATCAATGCCGCTTCTCAGGCTACAGTGAAAGAAACTGTCAAGGTCAATGTTACGGCAGATACTGCGCTTAAGGCTGAGGTTACTGCCGAACAGGCAGAGTTTGCCGCAGTCAAGGCGGCGGCTTTACGCTCGCCTGAATTTTCTCCTGCTGAGATTGCCGATACGATAAAAAGTGACGATAGGATCGATTTCCTTTTCAAAACCTGTGAAGCGCTTTACGGCAGACCTCTCAAGCATACAGAGCAGAATGCGCTTATCACAATTACAGAGCATATAGGACTGCCGACTGAGGTTGTGCTCATGATGGTCGATTACTGCTTTTCAATCAATAAATCCTCGCCTGCTTATTTAAAGGAAACGGCGATGAACTGGATGGAGAACGGTATAACCGATCTTGCATCGGCGGAAAGGCAGATCGCACTGCTGCAATCCAAGAATAAATCCGAAAGCGCAGTAAAAGCAATGTTCGGGATAAACAGGGCGTTGTCTCAGAAGGAAAAGGATTTTGTGAATCTGTGGTTCAACGTATGGAATTTCAATTCTGAGATGGTAAAGCTTGCTTATGATATAAATGTTAACACTAAGGGTCAGTTTGCATTCCCGTACATAAGCAAGATCCTTGAAAACTGGCATTCAAAGGGAATAGCCACGGTTGAGCAGGCAAATGATGAAAAGAACAACAAGCCTGCACAGCTCAGCGGCGGAAATTCTTCGTTCGACGCTGAAAAGATAGATGATATGTTACTCGAAAACTTTTTAAGGAGCTAAATTATGTCATATCCCGTGAAATATTATGAGAAAGCACAGGCAATTATAGATAAAAGACGCTTTGACAACAGCATGACGATTCAAAGACGTACCGAAGAATTACGCACAAAGATACCCGAAATTTATGAAATAGACAGAAAGCTCAGCGGAACTATTGATGAGCTTGCAAAAATAATTCTTTCAAAAAGACCTGACGCAAGACAACAGATCGAGCAGGTGAAAAACGAGAATCTTGCTTTGCAGGAGAGAATCAGGAAGCTTCTTAAAGAAAATGGATATAAGGAAGATTATCTCGATCCTATATATTATTGCAGAAAATGCGGAGATACGGGTATAGGCGACGGCGGAAGATGTTCATGCTTCAATGAAGCACTGAAAATGATAGCATCGCAGGAGTTAAGCAAAAGCCTTCCTATGGGGCTGACTTGCTTTGAAAGCTTTGACCATACGCTGTACAGCGATCAGCCGAAAGCGGATCTGAAAAATTCTTCACCCAGAGAAATGATGAAGAAATGCTACCAGGCGTGTGTTGATTATGCAGAGGATTTTCATGTGCCGAATGAAAGTATTTTTATGACAGGCGGTACAGGACTTGGTAAGACCCATCTTTCGTTGTCTATTGCGAAAAAAGTAATTGAGAAGAATTATTCGGTTGTATACGGCTCAGTGCCTGATTTACTGAGAAGAATCGAAAGCGCACATTTCAATAAGACGGAAGATGACACAGAGGTAATGAGTACACTTAAAGAATGCGATTTATTGTTGCTTGACGATCTCGGTGCGGAATTTGAATCGGCGTTTTATGTTTCCTGCCTTTATGAGTTGATAAATGCAAGAATGAATTACGGACGGCCGACTATAGTAAACACAAATCTTTCGGGAACTGAATTGAAAAAACGTTACTCGGACAGAATAGTATCACGCTTATATTCAATGAAAACACTTGTTTTTGCGGGTGAGGATATAAGAATGAAGCTTAAAAACATGAAATAAGTACATAAGGGGTCAATATATGAACAGAGGTTTTGCTGTATTTCTGATACTTGCGATAATTGCTACGGTATTTTCCTTTATAGCACCTGATAATTCGGGCAGAGGCGTAACTAATGCCATATCGGCATATATGATAGCTGACGAGGAAGATAATATCAGCTATGATGAGGCAAGAGAGCATTTAAGAAGTCCTGCCGAGCTTCCGTTTGATTACAGCTTCAGTGAAGATGAATTTGATAAAGGGTTTGAGTATGAATTCAACCCTAATATACATTCAGGCTATTACCACAAGCCTCAAACGCTTAAATTTCAGTGCAGTGATAATATATGGTACACCACAGACGGCTCTTTGCCGGAAAAGGATAAAAATGCTTATCTTTATGATGATACAAAGGGAATTCAGCTCAGTACAGGTATAACCAATATATGCATCAGGGCGGAGAAGGACGGTAAAATGAGCCGTGTGTATATAGGGTCTTATGTTATACTCGGCACTACGGAGGACGCATTTTACGGGTACGGATATAATTCGCTTGACAAATATGACAGGTATATTTACGCTTGCCTTTACAAAGCAATGAGCAATTTTGAAACTAGGTTTGATGTACCGTTTATGAATGTATCATATCAGCGATTGTACAGAGTGCTTATGTGCGTGAACTATGATAATCCTCTGCTGATACAGGCTCCGCTTTCTTTCAGAAGCTGGAGCGGTAACAAAAATGATGTGAGAACAATTGAGCTGAGGTATGATTTTACTCAAAAGCAATGTGAATATTATGTGGAGCAGACTGAGAAGAAGGCTGAGGAGATACTGGAAAAGGCGGACGGCGCAGAAAGCCTTATTGAGTATCTGCTTGATATACATGATGAAATTCTGAAAAATGCGGAATATGACTATTCGCTTGAGGGTGACGGATCGTATGAAGCTTTTGGCGTTCTTCTGAACGGAAGCGGCGTGTGTGAATCATATTCGAGAGCGTACCAGTATCTCTGCCAGTGTATAGGCGTTGATAATCTGCTGGTAGTCGGAATGAGCGGTGATGAGCCGCATATGTGGAACATGGTCCGCCTTGACGGGGAATGGTATCATGCCGACCTTACATGGGACGACGGCGATAACAACGCAATAGATTACTATTATTTCTCGTTCAATGACAAAAATTTAAAGGAGTACGGCGATCGTACAGTTTCTCCCGAGCTTGCGGATAACAGCGCTATACTTGATATGTACAGCGACTCCAATTATTATCCGATACCGAAAGCAAACGGCACTGTGTACACTGTGACAAATATGCTTATGTATTGATATTTCTATTAAGGATGTGATTGTTTGAAAAATACTGTGATGAGAGCAATTGCTGCTATAACCTCCGCTGTTGTACTTACAGTGTCTTTCAGCGGTTGTGCCGGCAGTAATATAAAGAAAGATAACGACGAACACAGCTTTTCGGATATGAAGGTTGACAGTGAGCTTTTATACAACACCAAAGGCGAATTTTCGGTGAATTTATCTGTTGATAATATAAGGCTCAATGATAATATTGACGTAAGTGATGTTAAGGTGTTCTATTCAGATATAGACAGCGACAAGCTGTCGGACATTGACGCCTCTGAGGCTGTGAAGCTGAACAACGATGAGTATAAGTCGGTGTATGCCGAAATTTCGGCGGTGACGGCAAATTCGGAACATTCGGTCACTGTTTCTTTTACTGATGATTCATTCAGTAAAAATAAGCCTGACTGTTTCTTTGCGGTTTTTGACAAGAGTACAAACACATCTGACAGATACCTTATTTCAATGATACCGATAAGATATTCTGCATATTCGCTTGTAAGCGATACAACTCAGATACGCTCGGAAAGCAAAAGCAACAGATTCAACCTTACTCTTGATAAGAGCAGCTTTGCAAACGAAATAACTGCCGATGATATTGTATTGTCGGGTGGATTTGAAAGCTGTAATGTCAGTGAGATAGAAAAGGTCGGCGATAATTCTCTGTCGTTGGTCATCAGTGCGGAAAACGGATATAAAACCGGTGACGACGGCTGTATAACAATAAAGCAAAGCGCTATAACAGACGCTTGCGTTGATGTATCGGCGACGGTCGGCATTGTATCGCCGTCAGTTGTATTTTCT
>CAVJKI010000191.1:0-4385 GCA_963649995.1 Sodaliphilus sp. | reverse complement strand
GCCTTCGGAGCGCCTTTCCCTCTCCCCTTGGGTTGTCTCCCGCGTACATATTGACGTGTGTATTAATTGGAATAGCGAACCCGAGAAGTGCTATCCTGCAAACAGAACTATCGGTAGCTTGTTACCATAGATAAATACTAAACGATATAACAAAAGTGTATTAAACAAAAGATTATTTTTACAAGCAGAGACCGATCATATATTATATTTTTTATCTCCTGCTCTTTTTAACATCCGCCATTGCCGCTAAGCTGAATACAGCTATAATCGCAGTCGGCATTGCAAAAGGCACACCCGTATCGGGGCTTACGGAATCCCCCGTGCTTGCTCCGGGTGAAACCTTATCAGGCTTTTCGGTATCCTGCGGCTTATCCGTAGCGGCGGGCTTGTCTGTAATAACAGGCACTGTTCCAAGCGACATAAGCTCTTCCTTACCGCACTGTGAGCATACACGCTTCATAAGGCCTTCTTCTGTTTCGGTGGCTTCGGTAACTGTTATCCATTCGCCGTAAGAATGTCCTGTTGCAGGCGATGTTTTGGTAATGAAGCCCTCGCCGCGCAGATATGTAATTTTACCCTCAGCTTCGCAAGTCGGAGCGCTCTTTTCGGTATACAGTCTGATTCGCTTCTGACCGTAGCAATCCGAGTAACCGCTGTCCTCGCTGATAACGCCGCCGAGATAATCCGTCACATAAGTGATAAGCGCCTCATAATCAAGAACGGTTTCATCTTTTACTATCTTGCAGTTCTGGAGCATTGTAAATCCGCCGCCGCAGTTTTTGAGCAGATAGTTATGCGAAGCTACCGTATAGATCTTTTCGGGGTCAATAGGCTCGCCGCCTACCATAACGTTATTGATTCTTCTTTTGGCGTCTATTTTTACAAACAGCTTGTTTTCGTCTGTTACAACAGGCGACGGTATCGTTGTATCAACATCAAAAGTAATGCCGGAAACGTGCTGGAAATTGCCTGCTTCGTATGAAAGATCGCCGCCGTACTCAACCGACATCTCCAGTAGATCAAGAATGGTCTGACCGCTGATTTCAGCCGTACATAACAGATTTCCGAACGGATGAGCCGCTATCAGATCGCCTACCGTCACATCGCCCTTTGTTATGTCAGCTCTCAGTCCTCCGCCGTTTATCAGCGCTATATCTGCCTCCATTACCGCACGGTATGCGTCGGCACAGAAATCACCGAGATTTGTTTCCTGCTGTCTTACAAGCCTCTTTCCTGTATCGGGGTCATTCATGCAAAGGTCGATCTCTGATTTTGCAACTACCTTTTCGGAGGTTTCCTTTATATTATCCGAAATGCCGTTGATAAACGACAGCATTTCAGCGTCCTGTTCTTCGCAAATATCCCTGTCTGTCAAAAGGAAATATGATATTCCGTCAAGCGAGGGGTTTTCATCGTCCTTCTGAATACCCAGACTGCCGTAGCTTGTAAATTTCGTTCCCGTGGAAGTAACAGTTACTTCATTTCCGTCCTTATCCTTGTATTTATCCCCTACTATACGGCTGTGCGAATGACCGTCTATATAAACGTCAAGTCCCGTTACATTGGCGATTATCTCACCTGTGGTCCACAGTGAGCTTGACGGGTCAATGCCTGTATGTCCGACAGCTATTACAATATCAGCACCCGCACTTTTCGCTTCGTCTATCGTTTGCTGTACACGCTTGTACAGCTCCTTGCCGTTATCGCCTCCGCAAAAGCTGTATATGTCCTTTCCGTTTTCATCCTTAAAATAATTCGGGTTGGACATACTGTACGCTTCGGGAGTTGTTATTCCGATAAAAGCTATGTTCATATTGAATTTTTCAATCATCTTGTACGGCATAAATACCGTTTTACCCGTTTTCAAATCAATGAAATTACAGCTTACATAATCATATGATACACTGTCGGCTATTTCAAGAAAACGCTCCAGTCCGAAATCAAATTCATGATTGCCGGGAACGGCAACGTCATAGCTCATCTTCTCCATGATCTGTGCAGGCCACATACCCTTTGACAGTGCGCCGATTATTCCGCCCTGAAGTGCGTCGCCTGCGTCAACTAGAATTGCGTCGTTATTCTCAGCGGCTTTCGTATTCTTTATATCCGCAGCAAGCGATGCATAGCCGATCGCCGTATCGGTCTGCTCATAAGCGTTATGTACATCGTTTGTGTAAAACACATTTATGACCTTGGTGCTTTCATATTCCTCGTCATCATCTTCGGCATACGCTGTAAAAGCAGTAGCATAAACCGAACAGAAAAGCGCCGTTGCAGCAACCAATGCGCTCAGCTTTTTGATAAAATTCATGATACCTCTCCTTGAACCGATTATTTACTGATTATGTATTTTACAATACTTTTCCTTAAAATTCAACCGGTTAATTCTATTTTACCTGATTTGCACAAAAAGTTGCCTTGTTTTCAGTGCCGTAATGTGCTATACTTTTTCTTGAGTGCAAAATCAATTTGCAGATCGAAAGAGGTATAATATGGATATATTAAAAATCAAAAACGATATAACGAACGGCAATACAGCCTTGGGTATCGAGTTCGGCTCAACAAGAATAAAAGCTGTTCTTATCGGCAGTGATAACTCCCCGATAGCGTCAGGCTCTCACACATGGGAAAACCGCCTTGAAAACGGTATCTGGACTTATACAGAAAACGATATTATAGCGGGTATGCAGGACTGCTACAGCTCTCTTACCAAAGAGATAGAAACAAAATACGGCATAATCCCGACCTTATACGGCTCTATCGGTATCAGTGCCATGATGCACGGCTACATGGCTTTTGACCGAAATGACAGGCTTCTTGTCCCTTTCAGGACATGGAGAAACACCATGACAGAACAGGCAAGCGAGGAGCTTACGAAGCTGTTCGGATTTTCAATTCCTCAGCGGTGGAGCATAGCTCATCTTTACCAGTGTATTCTGGGTAAAGAGGAACACCTTAAAAGCATAGCCCACCTTACGACCCTTGCAGGCTACATACACTACCGCCTTACGGGAAACCGTGTTCTCGGTGTCGGAGAAGCCTCAGGTATGTTCCCGATTGACCCCGCAACACTGACATATAATGTAGAAATGATTAAACAGTTTGACACAGCCGCAATTTCACAGGGCTTTGACAAGCCGTTGCTTTCTCTGCTCCCCTCTGTGCTTACAGCAGGAGAAAACGCCGGCACTCTGACAGATGACGGCGCAAAGCTGCTTGACGTTTCGGGAAACCTCAAAGCAGGTATCCCCCTCTGCCCTCCTGAAGGCGACGCAGGCACGGGAATGACAGCCACAAACAGCGTTGCGGTACGCACAGGCAACGTTTCCGCAGGTACATCGGTTTTTGCTATGGTAGTTCTTGAGAAGCCGCTGAAAAAGCTTCATCGCCGGATCGACATGGTAACTACCCCGTCAGGCGATGCCGTTGCAATGGTCCACTGCAATAACTGCACCTCCGAGCTTAACGCATGGGCTGAGCTTTTTGCCGAGTTTGCACGCTGTACAGGCGTTGATGTCAGCATGGGAGATATTTACGAGCTTCTCTTTAAAAAGGCGCTCGACGGTAAAAAGGACTGTGACGGCATGATAGCTTATAATTATCTTTCGGGCGAACATGTTACGGGCTTTGAGCAAGGAAGACCGCTTTTTGCAAGACGTCCCGATGCACAGCTTAACTTAGCCGACTTTATGCGCACTCAGCTTTACACATCTCTCGGCGCATTGAAAACAGGGCTTGACATACTGACAAAGGAAGAAAATGTTCCGATAGCTTCTATCACAGGTCACGGCGGCTTCTTCAAAACCGAAAAGGTCGGTCAGTCAATACTTGCCGCCGCAGTAAATGCACCCGTATCGGTCATGAGTACCGCAGGAGAGGGTGGCGCATGGGGCATGGCTCTGCTTGCGTCATATATGAACAACAAGAACGGTTTATCGCTTGAAAAATGGCTTTCGGAAAATGTATTCGCCACAGCAAGCAAAACCGTAATTTCTCCCGACCCCGAGGATGTTGCGGGCTTTGACAAGTTCATGGAAACCTACACCGCTTGTCTTGCCGCCGAACGCTCCGCAATTGAAAATCTGTAAAACAGCATAAACAAAAACACAGCCACGGCTTTTGCCCCGTGGCTGTCAGTCTGTCGGAAAACTGATTTTCATTTGTACCGCCATATATTATTAATAAAGCAGTACAATGAAATATATCGCCGGCAATGCTGAAAACAATTCCGTACTGAAAAGGAGTTAATAATCTTGTGACCTTATCAGTACAACTGCACTATCACCGAAACCCAAAGACCCGCTATCCCAAGATATTTGTACCGTCCCACGGTACAACAGAGCGTCAGCGTTCGGCTTGATCTGCTTTTTAAACGCAATCGTTTG
>CAVJKI010000190.1:0-4419 GCA_963649995.1 Sodaliphilus sp. | reverse complement strand
AGCAGGTAACGAGTAAACGAAAACCCGCAATCGAAACCTGCTTATTTTGTGGGCGCAAAATACCAGACAGAAGCAACGCGGAAACAATCAGAGAGTTCGTCCGACGGTTTAAGCAAACGGCACGCAAAACAACACTTACAGAGTTTAACACGGTTCGTGCGATGACTTACAGTATATCTCCGCAGGAGCTGGACGCACTTGCAGACAAGATGATAGAGGAGAAAAAATGAAAGCCTGGCTTGTAAATGAAAAAGACGAGTTTTGCCATGCGGTTGTTTTCGCCAAAACACGAGGCAAAGCAAAATCGCTTGCGCTATGCACAAGTTGCTGCGAAGGCGCAAATTTCTGCGATATTGAAGTAAGACGAGTACCGCAAATGGATAAGTATTATGTCGAAGGTAAAACAGAAATGGACTGGTCGGATCCTGATGACAGAATAGCATTGGTGAAAGAATGCGGATTTTACTGTGAAGATCCGATAGTGGAAGATTGTGAATGCTGTCCTGCAAAAGAATTTTGCGATGAAGCGAAAGAGGAGAATTAACAATGACACTTAACAAACTTATAAAGCAGCTCACGGAGCTGGCTGATAAAGGTTGCGGCGACATGGAGGTGCGCCTTCTGTGCTGTGACGACGATCCCATAAATAACGATGGCATACCGATTAACGGCACGTATGTGATACTGGGGCACCCGGACGAGAGCGTTGACGGCGTGTACATTGAAGGGACAGCGTGTTAGGAGGCGACAGAATGACCGCTAAAGAATACTTATCGCGCTATCACCTCATCAACATACGCATAAACGCAAATATAGATCAACAGCGGCAGCTTCGGGAGCTCGCTACTAACATATCGCCGTCATCAGGCGGAGGGCAGGGGAGTGGAATATCTGACAAGGTGGGAATAGCAGTCGCGAAAATTGCAACGCTGGAGCAAGAAATAAACGCAGAGATAGACGAGCTTATCCGCGTGAGGGCAGAGATAGAGCACACTGTTTCTGCGGTATCTGATGAGCGATTAAGGTTGATCCTGATAGCACGGTACATAAATTGCAAACGCTGGGAGCAGATAGCCGTTATGCAGAACATAGAGCTTAGATGGCTGTATCGCTTGCACGGACGAGCTCTCTCGGAGGTCAGCAGAATAATTGACCATTGAAATACACCTAAAACGTGTGATATGATTACGATAGAAAAGAAGCGAAAGCGTAGTGACCGAGGAGCGACTAACAAGTCGCCAGGTCACCTTTTCTATCAATTATGCGTACAAGGGTATCCATTGGACCTCCTTTTGTTCTTAGCCAAGCCGTCCGTTCTTCTGATTCTTTCGTGCGGACGGTGAGAATACTTCAAGCACTCTGCAAGGGGTGCTTTTCTTATATCCAAAATTATGTTAAAAGCTTGTTCGAGATGTGGCAAGATCCACAAGCCCGGAGAATGTACAGTCGGGCAGACGAAATATACACAGAAAATACGCTACAGCGAAGCCGATAAGTTTCGTAATCGCAAGATATGGCGCAGAAAAGCCGAAGAGATACTAGAGCGTGACGGTCACTGTTGCAGGGTGTGCCTGTCGGCAGGTGTTATCAACAGCGCAGATCTGTCAGTACATCATATCATACCGCTTAAGGTCGATTATGATCGCAGGCTTGATAACGATAACTTGATAACGCTGTGTCGCTATCATCACGAGGCGGCGGAGCGTGGATATATCAGCAGGAAGGAACTGGCAACTATGACTTGTGCCGTCGATTTTTCGCACCACAATATATAGTGGCGCAATGCTATACACCGCAATATATTGTGTACCCCCCCTACCCTTGCGATTTTGAAGGGGTCTCGGTCTGACATCTGACCGCCATCTCTTTACACGATATATTCCCAATATGATTTTGAAAGGAGTGAGTATATGCCCAGAGGAGCAAAATCAATAGACAACTGTGCAGGACACAGGACAAAAAAGGAAAAAGAAGCTCGTGAGAAAGCCGAAGCGGCTATGCTCACAGGTCAGAAGTGCTTTGAGCGTGACTGCGTAAAGGCTGACCCGGTAGCTCACAAAGAATATTTGCGCCTGACAAAATTACTCAGCGTAATACAAAAAAATGACGCCTTGTACGGCGCAAGCATTAACAGATATTGTGAATTATACAGTGAGATAGTCGCTATTAAAGCAGACGCAGTAACGCAGAGAGTATTGCTGACAAAGATTGAAACTGCTTTTGATAATTTGCCGGAAGAAAAAATAGATAGTGCCGAACTGACAAAATTCGCAAGATTGGTGTCAGGAGCGCTTTCAAAGATAGCCGATCTTGATAAAACAATAATGCAGAAACGAAAAATGATGAGCGATATTGAAAAGGAAAACGGTTGGACGGTACTTTCGGCTATCAGAGCAATACCGAAGCAGGCAGAAAAACCCGAAGACGATGCTTTGATGATGATATTACAGGGAGGAGAGCAATGAGGCTGTTTGATAGAATATTCAAACGTGACATCGAAAGCACAGATATAGAAGTTGCTTTAGGATTGAAACAGATAAGCAATATAACGAGAGAACAGGCACTTGAAATCCCTGCGGTTTCAGCATCTGTTAATTTTATAGCCGGAACTATTGCAAGCTTGCCGATAAAGTTGTATAATAGCGATGATAAATCGCAGACAGCGACAGAAATCGCAGATGATAACCGTCTGTATCTTCTGAACGAGGAATCGGGCGATACTCTGAATCCGACAGAAATCAAGCGTGCAGTTATCCGTGATATGCTTCTTGACGGTACAGGATATATGCACATAGAGCGAAACGGAAATGAAATACAGGCTCTCCGATACGTCCGTGACAGTGCCGTAAGCATGGAAAAAAACTCAGACGCTATCTATAAGACTCTTCGTATGCTTGTTGACGGCAGAATGTACAATCCGTGGGACTTTGTTATTCTCAGCCGTAACAGCGTTGACGGCGGTAAAGGTGTAAGCATACTCGCTGAAAACCCCACGCTATTGACTTCAAGCTATATGCTTTTACAGCTTGAAAAGGCGATGAGCCGCAGAGGCGGTAATAAAAAAGGCTTTTTACGCACCGAGCAAAGAGTAGACGATGTCTCGATGAGAAAAATCCGTGAAGCGTGGAAAAAGCTTTATAGTAACAACGGCGACGGCATGATGATCCTGCAAAATGGGCTTGATTTCAAGGAAAGCAGCTCTACTGCCGTTGAAATGCAGTTAAATCAAAACAAAGTGACGAACGCTGAACAGATAGCTATGTTATTTGGCTTATCCCCCGACGTGCTGTCAGGCAGAGCTGACGACAGAACATATATCAACAGCATACGAACAGCAGTACTGCCTGTTGTTTCAGCTTTTGAAATGGCGCTCAACAGGGCATTACTACTCGAAGAAGAAAAGCATAGTAAGTATTTCATCATAGACACTTCCGAACTTCTGAAAGCCGATATCCTGACACGCTATCAGGCTTATCAGATAGGCCTTGCGGCGAACTTCTTACAGCCGGACGAGATTCGCTTCAAGGAAAACCTTGCACCGCTCGGACTTGACTTTATCAAGCTTGGCCTTAACGATGTGCTTTATGATCCTAAGACAAAACAGATATACACACCGAATACCGACAGTCACGCTAAAATTGACGATGTGGGCTTGCAAAGCGGCGATAAGGGTGATATAATAACAGAAAAGAGAGGAAACCCTTATCACGCTAAAGACGGTAAGTTTACAAATGCACCGGGCGGGAAAATTAAATCCGTTACGGTCAGCGATGACGGTACAGTGACTACGGTTTATGAAGCACAGGCTAAAACAAAATATGCGCCATCGCCACAGAGAAATCACAGCGGCATAAAAGTGGGAGCAAAAACTTACAGTAAACTATGCGGAGAATTCAATACCATTTATCCGGGTAACAAAAAAGGAAGAATCGGATATATAAGTAAAGGCAAGTATCGTTATAAAGCCGAATCTGACGGAGAGGGCGGCATAATTATACGAAAGAAATGGAGGCAGAATTAATTATGAAAAAAGAAGAATTGTATAGAAAATATCAGTCAGAATATCAAAAATGTATCATAGAACGTTTTGCTGATTCAGTTCCTGAATATGTATATCCGCCAGATGATGACGCCTCACGGAAAAATTATGATACATATATGAGTTTTATCTGCCTTCTTGAAGCCCCAGAGCAGTATCAGACGGCAGATAAAGTCATAGATTATTTAGAAAAAAATCCGAAAGCAACAGTTGAAGATACGTGCAAGTATTTCGATGAGATAACTCCGGACGGTTTACCTCCCTGCGCTTCCGAGTGGGAAGATGACGAGGACGAAGAATGAAGTTGAATTATGATTGCGTCCGTAGTGTGCTGCTTACCGTCGAGAAAAGTAATACAATTGATGAGGAGCTTAATTTAA
>CAVJKI010000189.1:714-4426 GCA_963649995.1 Sodaliphilus sp. | reverse complement strand
GCTGACTTTTCTTCTGCTTTTGACATTGCCGTTAAAAAGGCTGAAGGATTTATATCGGAAAACGATATTCTTCCGCTGTGGCTCAAGGTCGATTGCGTTAACAGCTGTAACATAGAAAGCCGTGATGAATTTCACGAGGAGATACGCTCAAGCCGTGAATATTTCTTCAAAAAAGGCGTCAGCTTTGACACGGGCTTTGAAACCGCACTGCTTGAAGCACAGCTTAACTGCTGCGGTCTTATAAATTACAGGACAGGAACGCTGTCAGACGATAAAATCATTGATTATTTTTCCGAAAGAGAAACAGTTTTGACCTCCGTCCCCGATACTGTGATAGCTTTTACAACTGTCGGCTATATATGCGATGAGAACAAGAAGCTTTTCAAGCTGTATACCGATGAAGAAAACTACGGCAGGAGGATAATTTCCGAGCTTAGAAAGAATGATATAAAGCAGGTTATAGAAACCTCCTCGGTCTACCTTGCAAATGCTGTGCATGAAAACGGCAGATTTGATTACGGCGTAAATCCCGTCAATGATTTTCACTTTGTGACCTACAATATACTGCGTCATTCGGGTACGATATGGAGCCTTATCATGCAGTATGATACTACAAAGGACAAGAGGCTGGTACCGAAAATAGAAAGCACCATAGGCTATCTCATGGAAAGCATAGAGTATTCCGATAACGGTAACGCCTATCTTGTAGAGCGTAAGGCGGACGAGATAAAGCTCGGCGGCAACGCCATAGCGATAGTTACGTTATCGACTTACGCAAGCGTATTCGGCAGTGACAAATATGATAAGCTGATTGCCGCGCTTGCAGATTCGATCCTCGGTATGCAGGAAGAAGACGGTAGCTACTATCACGTCCTGACCTTCCCGGGCTTTGAGCGCAAGGAGCGTGACAGGATCGTTTATTATGACGGTGAGGCGACCTTCGCCCTTGCGAGAGCCTACAGCATAACTCACGACAAGCGTTATCTTGACGGCGCGGAAAAGGCGCTTGATTATTTCATAGCAAACGATTATACACGTTTTTGCGACCACTGGATAGCGTATGCGGTAAACGAGGTCACGATATACGATCCGAAAGAGCGTTACCTCAATTTCGGACTGAAAAACGCAAACGATAATTTAAGCAAGATTTTCAATCAGGATACGACCTTCCATACGTTCCTTGAACTGCTGATGGCGGCTTTCAGCCTCTATGAACGCATAAAAGAGAAGAATATATACGCTTCATATATGCAGAGGTTCAATTTTGAAGCGTTTATCAGAACGATTTACAGACGTGCGCACTATATGCTCGGCGGTTATCTTTATCCCGAAACGGCGATGTATATGAAAGTACCGAATACGGTTGCATATACGTTCTGTGTGCGCCACGACAGCTACAGAATAAGAATAGATGACGTTCAGCATTATATCGGCGGTTACTATAATTTCTACAGGAATTTCGACAAGCTGGACGAGTACTATAAGGAAATCACAGACAAGCCGAAAACCATGCAGAATGAAACGACCGCCGACAGTGAAAGAGCGTCGTTTATCAACTGGATACTCAGCAATATCTGATTTTGAGAGGATAGCTTATGAATTTCAAGCAGCTTCGTGAAAGACAGCCCGAATTTCCCGTTACCGTAAAAACAGGCGAGGGAATAGTTGAGCTTATTTGGGATAAAATTGAATACGCTGACGGCTATCGTGTATTTGCGTCGCCTGTCGGCAAAAATCACTTTGTCGGCGTTGTCAATGTAAAAGAGCCGAGAGCGGTGATGAAAAAGCGCACAAACGGCGTTCCCATGCAGTATAAGGTCAAGGCGTTCAGAATTGCGGACGGACCTGATAATTTCTTCGGTGAATCAGGGATAGTGATCGCTTGTCCGCTTGAAACGCCCCGCAGGCTTACGGCGATAGTAGGAAATGACGGCGTATGCACATTATCATGGAGATACGGCTCACAGTGCGACGGCTTCAAGATATATGCCGATTCAAACGAAAGCGGAAAGTACACGTTCGTGTGCTACAGCGGAAAAAATACCTGCCGACTTGACAGCTTCACAAAAAGCGGTAAGGTGTCGTTTGTTGTCCGCAGCTTTATTATGACCGAACACGCAGAAAAGCTCAGTGTTTCGTCAACGCCCGCCACGGCAGTCCTGCCCAAAACAAAGGGTGTCAGAGCGTCAAGGCTCGACCATTCGATGATAAAGAAAACGGTCAGCGACTATAACGTAAGACGCTTTGCAGGCAGTAACGGCAAGCTTTGCAACGAGCATCATAAATGTACTGTGATGATAGGCGGCGATATTACGGTATCGGCGCAAATGCAGAAAAGTGCGGCAAGCGGTATGCCCGTATTTGACGAGGCGCTTTTTTCGCTCGGCGGAATATTCGGCTCGTTTGATTTTTCCGTTGCAATGCTTGATACCGATATAAACGATAAAAAGGCTTATACCTTTGAGGACAGCCGTGTTATAAATTGTCCCTCGACCCTTGCAGACGCCGTTTGCAAGAGCAGAATAGACGCACTTGCGGTCAATGCGGGGCTTTTGCAAAGAGCGCCCCAGTCGCTCGAAAAATACCCGCTGACGGTTATTACGGAAAATGACTGCACGCTCGGCGGCGAAAAATTTTCGATCGTAAATATCAATAATATAAACGTTGGCTTTATTTCCGCCACAGTAAACAAGGATGTTTCGGGATATATAGCACAGCTGAGAAAAGCAGGAGCGGAATACATATTCTTTTTCTGCTCATGGAATGAACGCCACACTCCCGCAGTAAAGCCCAAATGGAGAACGCAGGCAAGAAAAGCCGCAGAAAGCGGAGCTGATATAATAATAGGCAACGGACTTAACGCCCTTGCTGAATATGATGTTATAGAATGTGCTGACGGCAGACGTGTGCCTGTAGCTTATTCTCTGGGTTCGCTTATTCCCGCCGACCCTGCGACCCGATTTGAAAAGATAGGCGCACTGCTGTGCGTAAGGCTTAAGCGTGATACCGTAACGGGAAAGGTAAATACCGACCTTTGCGGCTATATCCCGTATGCGTTCAAGGACTACGGTACGGAACATCGTGCCGTGCTTTTATCGGACGACAATGCCCGTTATTTCGGGCTGTCCGCATACGATACGCTGAAAAAGCAGGTAGCGTATGCGCTCGGCAGTAAGATCGAGCTTGCAAGATACGCCAAAAAGCCCGAGCATCAGACATTCGCCCTGTTAGGCTCAGCTTTAATATCAGAGCTTTTCAAGGGTGATGACGATGTTGAAACCGATCGCTCACACCTGTTCATATCTCAGCTTACCATGAACGGTGAGCGTTGCGATATAGATGAAAAATATTTCCGTGACGGGGTAGTACCGCTGTATTATAACCTTTGTAAAGGTTATGATGACTATCTTTCCGAGAATAAGTCGGACTGCCTGATAACAGACCTTTATTATGCGGTGTCAACTCCCGTATATCAACTGGACGACAAGCTGTATTCGGGCGGTAAGGCATTTATGCAGTCGCGCTTTTACGAGGAAAACAAAAAGAAGCTCAAAAGGCTTGATATAAAGGACGATAAGATATGGAAGCCTCTGCTTGATAAGTTTATAGATTCTGTTACGGCGGTTTATTCGCCCGAGAAGATCATACTTGTGCGCATATCCGACCCCAAGCTTTATTATGTAAACGGCAGATATGTGCGTTCGACCGACCG
>CAVJKI010000189.1:0-704 GCA_963649995.1 Sodaliphilus sp. | reverse complement strand
GTTCATGCGATTTCAAGCTGCTTCTTGACATGGAGGATTACCTTATAAGACGCATTTCGCCTAAGGTAATTGATATTTCAAAATTCTATCCCGGAGTTATAAACAAGCGTGGCAGAAGCTACGCCGTATGCCGTGATGAGTTGTTCCGCAGCAACATTTCGCTTATAGCGAAAAGTATATGCTCCGATAAGAAGGAGAATTATGTAAATCCTCTCTCATATGATCCTGAAATATGGCTGACAGAGGTATGCCGCAACCTTGACGTTATAAAAGCCTGCGGTTCGGACAGCTTCTTCTTTGCAAAAAGCAATGCGGCGGATTATTTCATAAGCAGGCTAAGCAGTGATTTTATCTGTGCCGAATTCAAGGATATTCTGACTCTGAAAACAAGCGGGCTTACCACCTTTGCAGAGATAAAGACCTGCTATGATTTCGGCAGGAACATTACTCTCAAACGGGTTTATAACGGTATCTGCGCTATCCGTAAGGGTGATATTGCCTGTGAAGATATTGACGATATAATAAGGCTCGGACTGTATGCGGAAAACGACCTTGCAGATATGCTTGCTTCCTTCTACGGCAAGAACGGTATAATAAAAAATTGTATTCTTTCAAAGCGTGATCTTGTATTTTACCTCAAGTGCGCCCGCCTGTGGCTTTCCGATGCCGATAAGAGCGCTGTTGAAGCGCTTGTGAAAAGCTAT
>CAVJKI010000188.1:0-4429 GCA_963649995.1 Sodaliphilus sp. | reverse complement strand
AAGATGACGAGGGCGGAGGCTTTGTATCTTGCGAAGCAGACGCTTGCAAAGGCTGTCGCCGAAAGAAAGAACGAGGGACTGAAAGCTATTATCTGTCCCGAAACAATGGGCAAGATAAATCAGCTCGGAACGCTTGAAGAAGTGATTGAGTTGTGTACGCTTGATGATGAGATGCTCCCGTGCGTTGACTTCGGACATCTGAACGCAAGAACGCTCGGCGGTATAAAGACTATAGACGACTATGCCGCAATACTTGACAGCATTGAAAATAAGCTCGGACACGACAGGCTGTCAGAAATGCACGTTCATTTCTCAAAGATAGAATATACAAACAGCGGAGAAAGACGTCACCTGACGTTTGAGGACGAGGTTTACGGTCCTCAGTATGAGCCGCTGTGCGAGCTGTTCGCAAAGAGAAATCTCAACTGTACGGTTATCTGCGAGTCGGACGGAACACAGGCAGAGGACGCAAGTCTGATGAAAAAGGCGTACCTCGGTTATTTAAAATAAGGACGGAAAAGAAAATGAAGATACTTGTAATGAACGGACCTAATTTAAACCTGCTCGGCGAGCGTGAGCCGTCTGTGTACGGGGACAATTCGCTTGCGGCGATAAACGAAAGACTGAAAGAATGTGCCGAGAAAAACGGTGCGGAGATCGATTTCTTCCAGTCAAACCACGAGGGTGCGCTGATAGACGCATTGCATGAGGCAAGACTTAAATACAACTGTATAATTTTCAATGCAGGCGCATATACGCACTACAGCTACGCTATCAGGGACGCTATTGCGGCAATAAAGATTCCCGTAATCGAAGTCCACATGTCGAATGTACACGCAAGGGAGGAATTCAGACATCATTCGGTGATCTCTCCCGTGTGCAAGGGTACAATTGCGGGATTCGGCGAAAAGAGCTATATGATGGCGCTTTTCTATGCGCTTAATATGGATTGATTAACAGGACTGATTGATTTTGAGTTAATATTTAAGAGTTAAAATTATTATTTGGATAAATGCGGCATAATCGCAACGGAGGGGAAATATGGTTAATAATGGCGGTAATATTGCAAAGCTTGCTGACGCACTTTCTGATGAAAGGCACGCCGCTCTGATAACATCGGATATAAGCAGACGTTATTTCAGCGGATTCACTTCATCGGCGGGAATGATACTTATTACGAAGGAAGCAAGCTATCTGCTGATCGATTTCCGTTACTTCGACAAAGCCAAGGAACGTGTTACCGACTGCGAGGTAGTACTGCTTGAAAATGCGAAAAGCCAGCTCATGAGCCTGCTTATAAAGCACGGTATCACTACTGTCAGCATTGAAAGCGATGAAATGACGGTAACGGAGCTTGAAAAGTATAAGGCCAACTACTCGTTCATAACTTTTGACAGCTCCCGTGAGCTATCGGAAATGATCGGGAAAATGAGGATAATCAAAACTCCCGAAGAAATAGAAAAGATAATAAAGGCACAGAGAATAGCGGAAAAGGCTTTTTCAAGACTGCTTCGTGACATCAAGCCCGGACAGACGGAAAAGCATGTTGCGGCTCTGCTTGAGTATTATATGGCGGAGTACGGCTCTGACGGCAAGTCGTTTGATACGATTGCGGCATCGGGTGTAAATTCCGCATCGCCGCACGCAGTGCCGACAGATAAAAAACTCGAAAACGGTGATTTTCTGACGCTTGACTTCGGTGCGACATATGACGGCTATCATTCGGATATGACAAGGACTATAGCTATAGGCAGAGTGTCGGACGATATGAAAAAGATGTATGACGCTGTGCTGTTTGCAAATCTTGACGCAATGAAGGCTATCCGTGCGGACATCAGCGGAAAGGTCGTTGACAGCGTTGCAAGAAGCACGCTTGACGCATGGGGATACGGAAAATATTTCGGTCACGGACTGGGCCACGGGGTAGGTCTTGAAATACACGAAGCGCCTACGGCATCTCCGTCATCTTCATATATGCTTAAGGAAGGCATGATACTGACCGATGAACCCGGCGCATATATTTCGGGCAAATACGGAGTAAGAATAGAGGATATGGTAGTTGTTACAAAGGACGGCTGTCAGAACCTCACAAATACAACGAAGGATTTAATAGTTATTAATTGATACGGAGGGATACATATATGCTTACAGGCTTGTTTTTTGCGGCTTCGGGCTATCTGCTCGGCAGTATTTTGTTTGCAAGCATTATTTCAAAGCTGTTTCACAAGGATATAATATCAAAAAGTCCCGATAAGAACTACGGAACGGCTAATGCGTTCCGCTACGGCGGGGTGCTTTGCGGTGCGCTGACATTGCTTTGTGATATGGGTAAGGGATTTTTACCCGTTTTCATATATATGCATACGGAAAATCCGTCTGAGGTTATGCTACCTATCGTGCTTGTAGCGCCCGTAATAGGACATATACTTCCGATCTTCTCAAAGTTCAAGGGCGGAAAGGCGATAGCGGTTACATTCGGCTCGCTTGCGGGTATGTGGCCCAACTGGACTACGGTGCTTACGCTGTGCTTCTTCTTTATCCTGTTCATGACGCTGATAAAGATAACGCCTCACTGCTACTGTACAATTATTTCTTACTGCTGTACGACGCTTGTATCGTTCTTTATAGAGCCTGTCAAGGCGGTGTCTGTAGGTATGCTTATGATAACGATTGCCTGCTCGATAAAGATGCTCAGCGTTTCCGAAGAACGTGAAAAATTCGATGTGAGATGGCTATGGAAGCACTGATATTATCATGCAGTACGGGCGGCGGACATAATTCTGCCGCCCGTGCCGTTAAGGAAGAACTCCTCGAAAGAGGTCATAATGCGGTATGCTTGATCCGTATACGCTTGATCCTACTTGGAAAGCGTCTCATGTAGGAAGCTTCTACGTTTTTACGGCAAAATGGTTTCCCCATGTTTTCGGTGCGGTATATCACATGGGGATGCGGCTTTGCAGATTGCCGATAACATCTCCGATGTATTATGCAAACCGTAAGGCGGCAAAAAAACTGGGAGATTATCTTAAGGATAATTCGTATGATGTTATTGCAATGACCCATTTTTATGCCGCTGAAATGCTGACGTATCTTAAAAGAAAAGGATACGATATTCCGCCGACGGTTTTCATCGGTACGGATTACACCTGCACTCCTTTTACAATGGAAACGCAGTGTGATAAATACGTCATACCTGCGGAGGATATTTGTGAAGATTATATCAGGCAGGGAGCAAGGAGAGAACAGCTCCTGCCTTACGGAATACCCGTAAGCCGTGTATTTGAGCCGACTTCGGTTGACACAGCAGAGCTTAAAGCAAGGCTTGGATTACAGGCGGATAAACGCACTGTGCTTGTTACGGGCGGAAGCATGGGTGCGGGCAATATGAAACGGCTTGCCGGAAAGCTTATACGCTACGGCAAGGAAAACAGCGACACGCAGTTTGTGATAATCTGCGGCACAAATAAAAAGCTGTATAAAATTTTGTCGGAGAAAACGGCAGGGAACAGCTCTTTTGTGATAATTGGCTTTACCGACAAAATGAACGAGTATATGGCGGCGGCCGATGTCTTTGTTACAAAGCCCGGCGGGCTGAGTTCGACGGAGGCGGCGGTATCGGGTGTTCCGATAGTACACATGAAGCCCATACCCGGCTGTGAGAGCAAAAACATCAAGTATTTTGAAAAGCATAAGATGAGTCTGCCTCTTAAAGGTATAACGATAGAAAAGGCACTGGACAGACTTAAGGATAAGCAGGAATGCCGTAATATGATAAATAACCAGCGCAGGCATATAAGCTCTGCGGCAGGCAGAATATGCGATTTGCTGGAGGAAATGGCGGATAAAAAGGTATCGTAATATGAATATACAGATTTTTGGTAAATCAAAATGCTTTGACACGAAAAAAGCAGAGCGGTATTTCAAGGAACGCAGTATAAAATTCCAGTCAATCGACATATTATCTAAGGGAATGTCTAAGGGGGAATTTAACAGCGTTTCTGCGGCTGTGGGAGGATATGAAAATCTTATAGACACATCGTCAAAGGCGTACAAGGACAGTACAATGCAGTACCTTGCGTATGAAGACGACAAGATAGAGAAGCTGCTTGAAACACCCGCTATGTTCAAAACGCCGATCGTCAGAAACGGACGGCAGGCGACTGTCGGATATAAGCCCGAGGTATGGAAAACATGGGAATAAATAAAGGCGCAATATACGTTTATTTGCATAACAGAGCGGTTTGTATCCGCACCAAAATTTTTTGAAAAAAGTTATAAAAAACGCTTGACAAATCTGACTAAAGCGTGTATAATATAATAGTCGCTTGAAGAAAGCACAAAAACTTCGGCAAACGGAGTAAGGAC
Source organism: Sodaliphilus sp. (assembly GCA_963649995.1). GTDB lineage: Bacteria > Bacillota > Clostridia > Oscillospirales > Ruminococcaceae > Ruminiclostridium_E. Next base: position 64 of record CAVJKI010000188.1, on the reverse strand, counting down.
TTAGGATACGGAAGCTTAGCTCAGCTGGGAGAGCATCTGCCTTACAAGCAGAGGGTCATAGGTT
>CAVJKI010000187.1:0-4471 GCA_963649995.1 Sodaliphilus sp. | reverse complement strand
AATTATTCTACGGACGATACTTCTGTTGCGTTCATGGGAACGTTTGATGAGAATTTTGATGTGTATTTCGATGGTGAAAAGCTTTCGCTCAACGAGGCAGGCAACTTCTATTTTGAAAAACAGCTTGAAGTCGGAATGAACACATTTGTGATAACACACAAAGGTAAAACCATATACTATAATATTGAACGTACAATAAATGTGCTTAAATCAATCGGCAGTTCTGTTGCCGAAGGCAAGACGCTGAAAGTGGACGGCGGTATGTCTGTTTCGGTTCTTGCCGTGGCTTATAAAGGCTCTTATGTTACAGCATCGCTCGGCGGAACTACGATTGAGCTTAAAGAAAATGCTAAATCAGATGTTGTCGATATTAACTCATCGTATGCAGCGTTTACAGGAAACATAATAGTTCCCGAAGGAATCGTTGATGAAAAGCAGTATCTCGGAAACATTGAAATATCAGCCTCTTATGCGGGATATTCAAGAACATATATCGGCGCTGAGGTTATAGTAAACGAAGTAAAGCTTCCCGATAAGAACATTGAGATAATCGACAAAATACCCGCCGACCAGAGTTCTTTCGGAACGGGTGAAATAGTCGGCAGACTGTCTGCCGCAGTGTCCGAGGATACAAGCGTAACGTATGTAAAGCTTAACAAGAATTTTGCTTATATCTATGACGGTACAAATACCGATTCCGTTAACCCTCCTAATGTCGGACAGCTTCCCGAAGGCACACTTGATTATTATAAGAGCGAGTGGGACGAATACTATATAACTACATCGGGCAAGCGTTTCCTTACGGAAGACGCTGAGCTTGTCAGCGGTGTGGGTATGGGAGAAAATCCTCTTGTCGTAAATGCGATAGGTAATATGGGCGGGGATTCGTTCATACAAATGTCGCTTGAGGACAGATCTTCATTTACGGTAACTCCTATCGGAAACAGCTATTATTCGGGTTATGACGGTGAGTTCAATCTTGATGATTTCACTGCGACACATATCAATATCACTTTTGATAACATTACATCTGTAACTGCGCTCCCCGATTTTGAAAACTGCACTGTATTCAGCGCAGGTGAGTGGCAACAGGTTGACGTTGACGGCGTTATGAAATTCAGACTTGTGCTTAAGCTCAGACAGCCCGGTGTTTATGCCGGCAACAGCGCAACGTATGACAGCGAGGGTAATCTGCTGTTCAAGTTTGAAATTCTCACAAACGATATAAGAAATATGACAATTGTTCTTGATCCCGGTCACGGCGTTACTGAATACGGCTATGATGATCCTGGTGCGATAGGTCATATTGAGGAGGCAGGAGCTAACCTTGCTGTTGCAAAGCTGGTTGAATCAAAGCTGAAGGCGCTCGGTGTAAATGTAGTAAGACTGAAAACCGAAAGTGAGTTCTATGATACAAAACGCAGACCTTATTACGCCCGTGATTACGGTTGTGATCTGTATATCGCTATCCACTCAAACAAAGCAGGGTCGGAAAGCCCGAGAGGAACAGAGTGCTACTATTATACATCATACTCTCAGCCACTTGCCGAGGCGCTTACAAATCACGTTTCATCGTATTTCAGCAACAATGTGTACTATGACGGAGCGGATTGCAACAGAGGAGCGCAGTACAGCTATATGTGGACAACAAAGCAACAGGATTTCCCATCAGTACTTATTGAAATGGGCTTTGTAAGTAATTATGAGGACGCTATGGCGCTTGCCAGCGGTACTCATCAGGACGGAATCGCTCAGGCTATTGTAGACGGAATCAAGGAATATGTCACAAGAAGCGGTGTATCCTCTTATTAAATTGCATGCCGATATTACGGCACAATGAAATATGTTACGTTCAATACGGCGGAATTGCTCCGCCGTATTTTTTGTGAAAGAAATAAAAAAATACTTGCATTTTATTTCGTTCTTTGCTATAATAACATTGTACTATGCAAAGGGCAGAAGTGTCCTGCGTAAATATAATACTAATTAAAAAGAAATGGGGACTTCCAATGCCAGCAAATATAGTTGTAGGAACTCAGTGGGGCGATGAGGGCAAGGGTAAAATCATCGACATTATCGCTTCAAGAGCAGATGTTGTAGTTCGTTCACAGGGCGGCAACAATGCAGGTCATACTGTAGTAAATGACGGTCAGACTTACAAGCTTCACCTGATTCCTTCCGGCATCCTTTATAAAAATACTCCCTGCCTTATCGGCGCAGGCGTAGTTCTTGATCCTAAGGACCTTTTAAGCGAGATCGACAGCCTTTCACCCAGAGGCGTTTCATTTGATAATCTTAAAATCGATCCGAGAGCGCACGTTGTTATGCCGTGGCATATTACTCTTGACGGACTTTCAGAGAAATTCAGAGGTAATTCGGATATAGGTACTACAAAGCGCGGTATAGGTCCTTGCTATATGGATAAGTACGAGCGTTGCGGTATCCGTGTTTACGATCTTGTTCACCCTGAGGTTTTTGCAGAAAAAGCAAGAATGACAGGCAAGCTCAAGAACAAGATAATCACTGAGGTTTACGGCGGCGAGCCGCATGATATTGAAGCGATCATCAAGGAGTATACAGAGTACGGCAAGCGTCTTGCAAAGTATGTTGATGATGTATCTGTCATTGTTTATGAAGCCGCTAAGGCAAACAAGACGATAATGTTTGAAGGCGCTCAGGCAACTCTGCTTGACATTGACTTCGGTACTTATCCTTACGTTACATCTTCACATCCGCTTTCAGCAGGTGTCTGCGTAGGTACAGGCGTAGGTCCTATGATCATATCCAACATCATCGGTGTTGCAAAGGCTTATACTACAAGAGTTGGTAAGGGACCTTTCCCCACAGAGCTTGATGACGAGATCGGCGAAACAATAAGAAATAAGGGCGGCGAGTTCGGTACTACAACAGGCAGACCCAGAAGAACAGGCTGGTTTGACGCTGTAATTGTACGTCATTCGGTAAGAGTCAACGGACTTTCCTCGCTCGCTATAAATAAGCTTGACACACTCGGCGGTATCGGCGACCTTAAGGTTTGCGTAGCATACAAGAAGCCCGACGGTACTGTTATAGAGAATTTCCCCGCAGCACTTGAAGAACTTGCTGACTGTGTACCTGTATATGAAACTCTCAAGGGCTTTGACGATGATATTTCAGGCTGCCGCAGTTTTGATGAGCTTCCCGAAGCTTGCAAGAAGTATATCGAAAGACTTGAAGAACTCTGCGACTGTCATATTTCAATGGTCGGTGTCGGCCCCGACAGAGAGCAGATAATCGAAAGATAACAATTACTGTAGGACGTGTTTTATTGAATATCCTGTTTATCGGAGATGTTGTCGGACAGAAATCCTGTGCAAATCTCAGAGAAAAGCTGCCGCAGCTAAAAAAAGAGTATAATGTTGATACCGTTATTGTAAACGGAGAAAATTCCGCAGACGGAAACGGCATCACACCTGTTACCTCAAAATATCTCCTTGAAAGCGGAGCAGATGTTATCACAACGGGTAACCACTGCTTTCGCAGAAAAGAAATGGACTCATTCTACGAAACATCGGATTTTGTTATTCGTCCCGCAAACTTTCCCGATGAGGTGGTCGGTAAGGGTTATACCGTTCTTGATCACGGAAGGTATTCGGTTTGCGTAATAAATCTTATGGGCGTTGTCTTTATGCAGAATCTTGAAAATCCGTTTCACTGTATTGACAGAATTCTTGAAAAGGTCAATTCAAAGGTGATAATTGTCGATTTTCATGCAGAGGCAACATCTGAAAAGAGGGCAATGGGTCACTATCTCGCAGGAAGGGTTTCCGCGGTACTCGGTACTCATACGCACGTTCAGACAGCCGATGAAGAAATTCTGAACGGTCACACCGGCTATATTACCGATGTCGGTATGACAGGTGTAACCGATTCTGTTCTCGGCATTAAAAAAGAGATAATAATCAACAATATGATAACAGGTTATCCGCAAAGGTATGAGTATGCCGAAGGGCAGAATTATATCTGCGGGGTTGTCATATCAGTTGATGAAAAAAACGGTATCTGCCACTCTATAAAGAGAATAAGATACTGAATAAATTACCGGGAGGTTAAAAATGGAAGTAGTAAAAGTTTCAGCAAAATCCGTTCCTAAGTCGGTTGCAGGCGCTATAGCAGCAGTTATCCGTGAAAACGGCGAAGTTGAAGTTCAGGCTGTAGGCGCAGGTGCTTCTAATCAGGCAGTAAAAGCTATTGCAATATCCAGAAGCTACATGGCACTGTCCGGCGTGGACCTTGTTTGCATTCCTGCTTTCACAACTGTCAACATTGACGGTGAGGAGCGTACAGCGATGAAGTTTATCGTTGAATGCAGATAAGCTTATTGTTTTTAAGGTAATTTAAGAGGAGAATTTGTTCCGGCATATCCGGCACCGCTCTGGCGTTTTGTCAGGGCGGATTTTTTTGTATTTTTTTATGGCTCTTTGTCAATAGT
>CAVJKI010000186.1:0-4473 GCA_963649995.1 Sodaliphilus sp. | reverse complement strand
CAGTATTGCTCATTTTCTGCACAGAGTAGCCGTTTTCGGCGAGTATTTGCTCGATTGCAGCGTTACTTTCATAGATTCCGTTGTTTATCGTATCATTTTTGGCATAACCTACACATAAATCTGTTATTTCAAGTGCCAGAAAAATTACAAATACCAAAACCGCTCTCACAACAGCTCTGCCTGTGACAGATTTTTTTACCGCATTTTCGGTGATCCGTAAATCAGGCATACTGTCGTAGATTTTCAGTATTTTAATAGTTTTGCCGTTGCTGTTGTATATGAGATAACGTTTGGTTTCGCTGATAAGGACAGCATTTTCATAGATAGTCTTTTTATATCTGTCTGTATCAAAATATGTCTTTACAAAATCAAAATCCGTATTTGCTGTGATTTTTGAAATAAGTCCGCCTTTTGCTCTGATAGCACCTTTGATTATTGTATTACCGTCAAACTTATACGATGTTGTGAGAACCTGAGAAAATCTGAGCAGTCCGATAAAGTATATAATAAGCATTACGGCGAAAAACAGTATAAGAATAACCGCTGTGTAGTCCTGCAAAACGGTGCTTGTTATTTTAAGTACCGATGCAGAGCAAAGACCGACAGCGGTAACGCCTACACCTATAGTAAACATGGATATAAGGCACACGACCCACCATAACGTTTTGCCGAATGCATGAGTATATTTTTCAAGCTCAAATGAAGGATTGCAATATATCATAGTTTCCCCGCTTTCATGTGCTTTTTCTACAGTATAGCAATTAAACGTGTCGGTGTCAATCAGTGAATATTAAAATTTTCCTGTTTTTTATAAGGCTCTTTACAACGTATTAAAATGGGTGTAAAATAGTATCATAAAATGAAAGGGGCGGTTTTTATGAAGAAATGTCTTATAGTAGTAGATTATCAGAATGATTTTGTCAGCGGCTCACTCGGATTTGAAAAGGCAAAAACACTTGAACTCGGCATTGCCAACAAAATTAATTCTTATCATGTGAACGGTGACGATGTAATCTTTACACTTGATACGCACTATGACGATTATATGGACAGCTATGAGGGCAAGCATTTGCCTGTACCGCATTGCATTGAGGGTACGGACGGGCATAAGCTGTACGGCAGTGTAGCTGACTGTGTAGCAGATGAAGATGTTATATTAAGAAAAAGCACTTTCGGCTCAGATGCCTTATATGAGTATCTGAAAACAGCTTGCTACAGCTGTGTTGAGCTTGTCGGTGTGGTAACTAATATTTGCGTCGTAACCAATTCTATACTGGCTAAAACCGCATTGCCTGATGCAGATATAATTGTTGACAGTGCGCTTACTGCTTCAAACGATGAGAGACTTCACAAAGCAACTCTTGATACAATGGAGAGTATGCAGATAATAATAAAATAAAGGAGCAAAAGAAAATGAACAAGGACAACTTCACCATGCTGTGCGATTTTTATGAGCTTACAATGGCTAACGGCTATTTTAAGAACGGCTTTTACAAGCGCACAACCTACTTTGACGTGTTTTTCAGAAATGTACCCGATAATGGAGGTTTTGCCATAGCGGCGGGACTTGAACAGATAATAGACTATATCAAGGAGCTTCATTTCTCAGCAAAGGATATTGAGTTCTTGCGCAGTAAAAAGATATTTGAAGAAGATTTTCTTGAATATCTTAAGGATTTCAGATTTACGGGTGACATTTACGCAGTGCCTGAGGGTACGCCTGTATTTCCGCATGAGCCGATAATCACGGTAAAAGCACCCGCTATTGAAGCACAGCTTGTGGAAACCTATATTTTGCTTGCTGTAAATCATCAGTCGCTTATTGCTACTAAGGCAAACAGAATAGTCAGAGCGGCAAACGGAAGAACAGTGCTTGAATTCGGCTCAAGACGAGCGCAGGGTGCAGATGGTGCGGTAATCGGTGCAAGAGCGGCATATATAGGTGGTTGCGCAGGAACAGCCTGCACGCTGACTGATTTCAAATATGGTGTTCCGGCAGGCGGAACAATGGCTCATTCATGGGTACAGATGTTTGATACCGAGTACGATGCTTTCAAAACATACTGCGAAATTTACCCTGATAACGCAGTGCTTCTTGTTGATACCTATAATACTCTTAAAAGCGGCGTCCCTAATGCAATTAAGGCATTCAAGGAAGTGCTTGTGCCTAAGGGTATAACTAATTTCGGCATAAGACTTGACTCAGGCGATATTTCTTATCTTTCAAAGAAAGCCAGAAAGATGCTTGATGAGGCAGGCCTGAGATGCTGTAAGATAGTAGCGTCAAATTCTCTCGACGAGTATCTTATCCGTGATCTTATGATGCAGGAAGCTAAGATCGATACATTCGGAGTAGGCGAAAGGCTGATCACAGCAAAGAGTGCGCCTGTATTCGGCGGTGTGTATAAGCTGGCGGCAATAGAAGATGAACAGGGTAATATTATACCTAAAATAAAGATAAGCGAAAATACAGCCAAGATTACAAACCCGCATTTCAAGAAGCTGTACCGCTTTTACGACAATGAAAGCGGAAAGGCTCTTGCAGATGAGATTTGTATATATGATGAGGTAATAGACAGCACAAAGCCTCATACTATTTTTGATCCTGAGGCAGTCTGGAAAACAAAGACGCTTACGGATTACACAGCCAAAGAGCTTCATGTTACAGTATTTAAGGACGGTGAACTTGTTTATAAACAGCCGTCGTTGTTTGAAATAAAGCGTTATTGCGCTGAACAGATCGAAACATTATGGGATGAGGTAAAACGTTTTGAAAATCCGCACTCATATTATGTTGACCTGTCGAAAAAATTGTGGGATGTAAAGACGGATCTACTTGAAAGCTCTAAAAACGGAAAGAAGTAAGGATAATTCATGAAAAAAACAACAACACTAATTCTCTGTGCCGCATTGGCACTTTTGTCTGTCGGCTGTGCGGAAAACGCAAATTCCGATACACTGTCTTCGGATAATTATTCTGCGGACGGCAGTACAACAAGTCAGGAGCTGTCGTCAAAGGAAGAAAGCATAAATGAATCATCAGACAATGAATCTGATAATTCATCGGGTACACAGGCAGCAGACAGTGGATTTAAAGTTGACGGAACAAAGCTGCTTGACGCAAACGGTAACGAGTTTGTAATGCGCGGTATCAATCATGCTCATACCTGGTATCTTAAGGAAGATACAACTGCAATCAATGCGATAGCAAATACAGGCTCAAATGTTGTAAGAGTTGTATGCTCCGACGGCGAGCAATGGACTAAGGACACCGAGGATATGCTTGAAACGGTGATTGATCTTTGCATAGACAATCAGATGATAGCTATAGTAGAAGTACATGATGCAACAGGAAAAGATGATATTGATTCGCTTAACAAAGCGGTTGATTATTGGACAGAGATGAAGAACGTGCTTATCGGTAAGGAGCAATATGTAATTTTGAATATTGCTAACGAATGGGTAGGCAGTTGGAACAGCGAATTGTGGCGTGACGGCTATGTTCAGGCAATCCCGAGGTTAAGAGATGCGGGAATAAAAAATACTATTTTAGTAGATTCGGCAGGCTGGGGACAGTATGCAAAGAGCATAGGTGATTACGGAAAAGAAGTTTTTGATTCCGACCCTGATAAGAACACTATGTTCGCTGTGCATATGTACGGCACAGCCGGAAAAAACAGCTCTGTTATACAGAAGAATCTGAAATATGCTACAGATAATGATCTTTGCATTATTGTCGGTGAGTTCGGTTATACACACACCGACGGTGATGTAGACGAGGCGTTTATAATGCAGTATTGTCAGGATAACAGGCTCGGTTATATCGGGTGGAGCTGGAAAGGCAACAGCGGCGGTGTTGAATATCTTGACATTGCAAATGAATGGGACGGCTCTGTTTTATCCGCAGATTGGGGCGAAAATCTGATAAACGGTGAGAACGGAATCAAGCAGACAGCTGAAAAATGCAGTGTCTTTACAAAGGGAGAATAAATGATTTTCAAGGTATATGATGAGCTTTGTGATGACGCAAAGAAAATAAGAACAGACGTTTTTGTAAATGAACAAGGTTTTAAAATAGAATTTGACGACACAGACAATAAAGCAAAGCATATAGTCGGCTATAATGATGATAAGCCCGTTGCGGTGTGCAGATACTTTTATGACTGTGACCGTAAATCCTACATGGTCGGCAGAATAGCTGTCATCAAGGAGTGCAGAGGAATGCACTATGGTGATGAAATACTGTCTTTTGCCGAGCAGAAGATCAAAGAAGATGGCGGAAAATCAATTTCAATTTCTGCTCAGCTGAGAGTATCTGTTTTTTATGAAAAGCAAGGCTACAAAAGAGAAGGAGAGGAATACTATGACGAGTATTGCCCTCATGTACTTATGACTAAAATTTTGTAAGGACAGAATAAAATGACGGATATTATTACGGCTATGGAAAACCGCCATGCGGTAAGAGCCTATGAC
>CAVJKI010000185.1:0-4523 GCA_963649995.1 Sodaliphilus sp. | reverse complement strand
GAATATTCCAATGTCAGTTAAAGTTGCTATTAACGGTTTCGGCCGTATCGGACGTCTTGCTTTCAGACAGATGTTCGGCGCAGAAGGTTATGAGGTAGTTGCAATCAACGACCTTACAAAGCCCTCAATGCTCGCTCAGCTTTTAAAGTATGATACAGCACAGGGCGGTTACTGTGGTAAGATAGGTGAAAACCTTCACACAGTTACTGCTGATGACGAAGCAGGCACAATCACAGTTGACGGCAAGACACTCAAGATCTATGCTATGGCAAAGGCTAACGAACTTCCTTGGGGCGAAATCGGTGTTGACGTAGTTCTCGAATGCACAGGTTTCTACTGCTCAAAGGAAAAGTCACAGGCTCACATTGATGCAGGTGCTAAGAAGGTTGTTATTTCTGCTCCCGCAGGTAACGATCTGCCTACAATCGTTTACAGCGTAAACGAAAAGACTCTTACAGCTGATGACAAGATCATCTCTGCTGCATCTTGCACAACAAACTGCCTCGCTCCTATGGCTAAGGCTCTTAACGATTATGCTCCTATCCAGAGCGGTATCATGAGCACAATCCACGCTTACACAGGCGACCAGATGATCCTCGACGGTCCTCACAGAAAGGGCGACCTCAGGAGAGCAAGAGCAGGTGCTGCTAACATCGTTCCTAACTCAACAGGTGCTGCTAAGGCTATCGGCCTTGTTATCCCTGAGCTGAACGGTAAGCTCATCGGTTCTGCACAGAGAGTACCTGTTCCCACAGGTTCTACAACAATCCTTACAGCTGTTGTTAAGGGTGCAGACGTAACTAAGGAAGGCATCAACGCTGCTATGAAGGCTGCTGCTTCTGAGTCTTTCGGTTACAATGAAGATGCAATCGTTTCATCTGACGTTATCGGCATGAGATACGGCTCACTCTTTGATGCTACACAGACAATGGTAGCTAAGATCGCTGATGATCTGTACGAAGTTCAGGTTGTATCTTGGTACGACAACGAGAACTCTTACACATCACAGATGGTAAGAACAATCAAGTACTTCGCTGAGATATAATCAGTCGGTAAACCTTGATACATTACGGCTCGTCTTTGGACGAGCCTTTTTGTATATAATACGCCCATATATTATGAAAATTAGCTCAAACCGATTGATTTTTTCTTGATGTTGTGGTAAAATAATGGATAGTTTATGTAAGCAAAGGAGTTTATAATGATTAAAAAAATATTAGCAGGCGTTTTATGTGCCGCAACAATGATTACTCTTTCGGTAGGATGCTCAGGCAGTGCCACTCCGGGTGCTTCAACCGACCCCTCCGCAAAGATCACAGGCAACACAGGTGATGTAAAGCTTGAAAAAGGCGATAAGTACGCTGTAATGACGATTAAAGACTACGGCGATATTACTATCAAATTATATCCCGACGCCGCACCTAAAGGCACACAAAACTTTATTGACCTTGCCAACAGCGGTTACTACAACGGTAAGACATTTCACAGAGTAGTTGCTGATTTCATGGCACAGGGCGGTAAGGACTTTACGGGCAAAACGACTGTAGAGAGCTTCGGCATTGAAACAAACTACAATATGCGTCATTTCTACGGTGCTTTATGCTATGCGAATGCACTCGGTAAAAACTCAACAGAATTCTATATTGTAAATAACAAGGATTCTCAGGATTATTCCAGCTTCAGTACCGCACGAATTGATAACAACATACAGGGCTACGAGGATTACGCAAAGCAGTATGACAAGGATTCGCAGGAATACACATATTATATGTTCCAGGCAAATTACTACAGGAACTTAAAGCAGTTCATCGAGAATATGGATGACGCTACAAAGTCAAAGTACAAGGAAGTCGGCGGAGCGCCCTCGCTTGACGGTAACTACACAGTATTCGGTCAGACAGTTGACGGCTTTGATGTTCTTGACAAAATTTCAGCTGTTGAGGTTGAAGAAAACGATGCAATGGGCGGAACTGAAGTAAGTAAGCCTAAAACAGAAATTATCATTGAAAAGGTTGAAATCAAGGATTACGAATAATATTTAAATACCGCTTACGATTTGCGTGAGCGGTATTTTTGCGCCATAATGCAAAAACAAACCGCCCTGCAATTTCTTGCAGAGCGGTTTGCCGTTATATAATGGGTGTTACTTGCTTAAATGACTTGCTTTATATGATGTGTGAAGAATCTCATGAGCAATATGACTGCCGGGTTCTTCAAGGAAGTTTGCATAAACCTCTTTTACATCGGGACTTTCATGTGACTTTCTGAGCTTGTTGGCATCATCAAGACTGTAAAGTGCCTTTGCACGCTCTGCACGAACATCTGTGAAGTTGCGTACATCGGCAGGCTGGATTACCTGACCGCCGCCGTTTACACAGCCGCCGGGACAAGCCATGATTTCAATGAAGTGACATTCAACCTCACCGTTCTTAACCTGTGTAAGGAGCTTCTTGGCATTTGCAAGACCTGATACTACGGCTACCTTTACTGTAAGGTCGCCGACCTTATATTCAGCCATCTTAATACCCTCAACGCCTCTTACGTCCTTGAATTCAACAGGGCTGTCGGCTGTTTCGCCTGTCAGCTTCCATACAGCAGTACGCAGAGCCGCTTCCATAACGCCGCCGGTTGCACCGAAGATAACAGCAGCACCTGTGCCGTTTCCTAAGGGTGAATCTGCAACCTCGTCGGGAAGATCTCTGAAGCGTAAGCCTGCACGGTTTATCATCTTAACAAGCTCTCTTGTTGTGATTGATATATCAACATCGGGAACGCCTGCGGCAGACTGATCCTCTCTGCCTATCTCAAATTTCTTTGCTGTACAGGGCATTACAGATACGCTGACAATGTTCTTGGGGTCGATGTTCATTTTCTTAGCCCAGTATGTCTTTGTTATTGCACCGTTCATCTGCTGAGGTGATTTGCAGGTTGACAGATTGGGGATAAACTCAGGGAAGTATGCTTCACAGAATCTTATCCAACCGGGTGAACATGATGTGATCATCGGGAGAACGCCGCCGTTTGTAACTCTGTCAAGGAATTCGTGCGATTCCTCCATAATTGTAAGGTCTGCGCCGAAGTTTGTATCAAATACAGCGTTGAAGCCAAGTCTGCGTAATGCCGCAACCATTTTGCCCTCAACGGGTGTACCCATAGGATAACCGAAAGCCTCGCCGAGTGAAGCTCTTACAGCAGGAGCGGTCTGGACTACAACTACCTTCTCGGGATCTGCAAGTGCGTCCCAAACCTTGTCTGTATCGTCCTTTTCGGCAAGTGCGCCTGTGGGACAGGCTACGATACACTGACCGCATGATACGCAGGCGGTTTCAGCAAGCTCAAGATCAAATGCACAGTCAATGCTTGTCTTGAAGCCTCTGTTGTTTGCACCGATTACGCCGATACCCTGGAGCTTATCGCAGGCGGCAATACAACGGCGGCAGTGAATACACTTGTTATTGTCACGGAACATGTGCTTTGAGCTGAAGTCGATCTCGTATGTGTTCTTTTCGCCCTCAAAGTATGTTGTATCGTCAACACCGAGTTCCTTACAAAGCTCCTGTAATTCGCAGATACCATTTCTTGAACAAGCAAGGCAGTCCATATTATGATTTGAAAGTAAAAGCTGTAATGTCATCTTTCTGCTCTGTAATACAGCAGGGGAGTGGGTCATTATGTTCTTATCCTCGTCAAACTTTGATAACGGGTATACGCATGAAGCAACAAGACTTCTTGCTCCTGTCATCTCAACTACGCAGATACGGCAAGCACCGATTGCGTTTATATCCTTTAACCAGCAGAGAGTAGGGATTCTGATGCCGTTCTGACGACATGCTTCAAGGATTGTTGTACCTTCTTTTACCGAGTACTCTATGCCGTTAATCTTAATATTAACCATAGTAAATTTTATTCCTTTCAGTGATCCGTCAAACGGGATCATTCCTTAATAATAGCACCGAACTTACACTTAGCCATACAAGCGCCGCACTTGATACACTTTGTTGTATCAATGGTGTGAGGCTGCTTGACTGTACCTGAAATTGCACCGACAGGGCAACCTCTTGCACAGGCTGTACAACCCTTACACTTGAGGTCGATAATCTTGTATGTGAGAAGATCCTGACATACGCCTGCGGGACACTTCTTGTCCTGAACGTGTGCAATATACTCGTTCTTGAAGTAACGCAGAGTAGATAAAACGGGGTTGGGAGCTGTCTGACCAAGACCGCAAAGCGAGTTGTTCTTTATGTAGTAGCACAGCTTTTCCATCTTGTCGAGGTCTTCCATAGTTGCGATGCCCGAAGTTATCTTTTCAAGCATTTCGTAAAGACGCTTTGTACCGATACGGCAGGGAGTACATTTACCGCAGGATTCGTCAACAGTGAACTGTAAGAAGAACTTTGCAATATCAACCATACAGTTGTCTTCGTCCATAACGATAAGTCCGCCTGAACCCATCATCGAGCCGATAGCAATAAGGTTGTCGTAGTCGATAGGAATATCGAGGTGTTCGGCAGGAATACATC
>CAVJKI010000184.1:0-4523 GCA_963649995.1 Sodaliphilus sp. | reverse complement strand
ATATTGACAGGTGTATTAATTGGAATAGCGAACCCGAGAAGTGCTATCCGACAAATAGAATTATCATCGGCTTACTATTCGTAACTTAAAATTCTTATGACAAGCTTTTCTACAAACTGTAACCGTAACGAAAACCGCAGCCAATTCAATATCATATAATTAACGTCATAACCTATGCACAACAGCAGAAAAAATCCGTACCGCCTGCGGTCCTTTTATCCTCTTATTTATCATTATATCCGATTATCTTTATCAACCTTATATTCGTATACCCGTATGCGCTCATCGGATAATCCACCCTGTCTGTGGTATTGCTGTTTATAAGCAGATCCACCACATTGCCGTTATCGTCATATATGACCTTTGTGACTATTACACTGTGATGCGCCCAGCCGTCAACCACATACTGAATAACATCACCGGGCTGTGCGCTGAAAATATTACCGCCTGTTTCAGCCACAAGACCCTTGCCCGTGTTTTTATTGCAGTATTCATAGAAATATTCCGTACCCGACCATGAACCCGATCTTCCCGTAGCCGTTTGTGAAAGGTCGCTTTCATCGTCAAACCATTTCCACTGCTGTTCGCCGCTCCAGTCCATAGGTATTCCCGATGCATACAGTGCCTGTGAAACATAGTTCTGACAGTTGCCGCCGTAGATCGAATAATCGCTGTACGCAGGGTTTCTGATTACCTCATCGCCGCTTACCCATTTATACGAATATGCCACCGCTTTATCACGGTTATATTCATGCTTTGCGGTTGCGGTTGCTTTGAAGCTGTCGGGGTTTGCATTGAACTCGCTCAGCATCTGCTCCTGCTGTGCAATATTGCTCTCAGCCTCCGCCTTCAGCGTTTTCAGAATTCCCGAATACATTTTGTCAGTATCTGTATTATCGGGTATTTTCATATCCTTCAGATAGTACTGCTCATAGTCAAATCCAAGATAATTCATCACACATTCTTCAATCAGCAGATTTACATCGGTATCTTCTGCGAGAATATCAAACTTGTATTTTCCGTCCGCACCCTTTGATATTTGCGCTTCGACCTCCATGCCGCATGATTCTGCGGGCGTATCGCATATTGCAAACGAAACCTTCTCACTGACCGTATACTTAACAGTGTAAACGCCCGACTTAACGCTTGCCTTTTCAACATTTATAACAAAAGAAGCCTCGTCGTAGCTAAGCTTCGCACTGCGGCTCTGCCTTGCATAGATAAGATATTGAAGCGATGTGTTGCAAAAGCCTGCATACAGCTTTCCCGATGTTTTATCCGTGTTGAAATATTCCGAAAGGGATTTATATTCAAGCTCCCCTGCATACTCATATTTATCAGATGTGTAGTCAAGCAATAACTGCTTTATCTCGTCAGGCAGCTTTACTCCGCTGTTTGTAGTAACATCTCCGCTCACAAGTGTTATTTTCTTAGACTCGTCGATCATATCCGTAACGGGTAACGCTTCGCTGTCAGAGGAGGTATTCTCGCTTTCCTGTACGGCTGACGATGTGCCGCTCTCATCGTTATGTTTTGCAAAGCCGAGCAGAGCCAAAAACGCACCTACAACAACTATTGACGTAATGCCTATCCCCGCAAGCTTTTTCAGCTTAGTATTCCTGCGCCTGTATCGTCTTTTTCTGTACAATGTCTTTTCTCCTGTTTTTATTCTTCCGTCATACAATATTATATCGTTTATCAAAGCGGATTGCAAGAAGTAATCCGCTGTTTCTTCAGCTATATATTAAATTACAAACCTTAAACCAACCTTAACCGACAAATTTTTTATTTGTCAAAGTGCATAGGTACAGCCTTAGTTTTAATGAACAATGCACAAAAATCCCGATAATTAATTGACTTTGATATACAATTGTGATAAAATCAATATGATAAACAGCAGGCTGTCAACTTGCCGTAATGTCAGCACCGCACGATTATTGTCGCATACCTGTACAAAGCGGCGATAAATTTACAAGCGTGATGCATAGTCGTCAATTGTTGATTTGCAGTGTTGTCATAATAAAAATCGCATATTACATAAAACAGGAGTAGACCAATGAATTACTGGAACAAAGAAATTGAATGTGCGCCGAGAAGTGAAATAGAGGCGCTACAGTCCTACAGACTTTCACGCACGATAAGACGTGTTTATGAAAATGTCGCACCTTACAGAAAAAAGATGGACGAGGCAGGCGTTAAGCCCGAGGATATAAAGTCGATCGCAGACTTATCAAAGCTACCCTTTACCACAAAGCAGGACCTGAGAAACAACTATCCTTACGGTATGTTCGCCGTTCCGAGTTCAGAGGTTGTAAGAATACACGCATCATCAGGTACAACAGGTAAGCAGACGGTTGTCGGCTACACTGCAAATGACATCAACGTATGGGCTGAATGTGCCGCAAGAGCGCTTACCAATATCGGCGGTACAAAGGACGACTATGTTCAGGTTTGCTACGGCTACGGACTGTTCACAGGCGGTCTCGGTATGCACTACGGTGCCGAAAAGCTCGGCGCTACCGCTATTCCCGCCTCGGCAGGCAACAGCTTACGTCAGCTTGAAATGTTCAGAGATTTCGGCACATCTATAATCTGCATGACACCCTCTTATGCTATAAGCCTTATTGAGCTTATGCACGAAAAGGGCTTCAAAAAAGAGGATTTCAATCTTAAGGCAGGTCTTTTCGGCGCTGAGCCTTGGACGGAGGAAATGAGAAAGCAGATTGAAGACGGCTTCGGCATAAAGGCTTACGATATTTACGGTCTGTCCGAGATCATGGGACCGAGCGTATCTGCCGAGTGCGAATATCAGTGCGGTATGCATATCTGTGAGGATCACTTCATCGCCGAGGTTATAGACCCCGATACACTCGAAGTATTACCCGCAGGTCAGCAGGGTGAGCTTGTATTCACCTGTATCACAAAGGAAGCATTACCGCTGATAAGATACAGAACAAGAGATATAGCTACCCTCGTTTACGACAAGTGCGAGTGCGGACGAACTCATGTAAGAATGTTAAAGCCACAGGGCAGAACAGACGATATGCTTATCATCAGAGGCGTTAACGTATTCCCGTCACAGATCGAATCCGCATTGCTCTCTGTCGATGAAAAGGCTACAAACTATCTGCTTGTTGTTGACAGAGTAAACAACCTTGATACTCTTGAAATCCAGCTTGAAACACGCCCCGATATGTTCGGCGACGGCGTAAAGACGCTTGAAGCGTACACAAAGAAGGTAAAGACAGCGATAGATTCCGCTATCGGTGTCGGTATAAATGTAAAGCTGCTTGAGCCTAAGACGCTTGCTCGTTCAATGGGCAAGGCAGTAAGAGTTCAGGACAACAGAGCCATAAAGAATAAGTTTGAAAAGAAATAATTCAGAGGAGGTACAGTATGTATATTGATCAGATTTCGGTTTTCGTAGAAAACAAGACAGGCAGACTTGCAGGTATTATGGAGGTGCTTAACAAGGCAGGCATCGACATAAGAGCAATGACTATTGCAGATACGGCTGATTTCGGTATTCTGCGTATGATAGTTGACGATACCGACAAGGCTATCGAGGCACTGAAGGCAGACGGCTGTACAGCCGCTGTTACCAAGGTGATAGCATTCACTATTCCCGATGTATCGGGCGCATTATATAACGTTATGGGCAAGATCCACGACTGCGGCATAAACGTTGAATATATGTACTCGGTAATGGGCAAGGTCGCAGGCAGAGCAGATATTGTTATCCGTGTAGAAGACGTTGAAAAGGCATCCAAGGTGCTTATTGACAACGGCGTAACACTTATCGAAAAGAAAGACCTCTGCAAGTAAGTGATCGATTGTTTTCCGCCTCGGTGTGCATTGCATCGGGGCGGATTTTTATATGAAAGGGGTAAATATGAGCGAATATATTATAAAGCATAACGAGCTTACCGCAGAGCAGTTTCTGTATCTGTGGAAAGCGTATGGGGAGAAGGTCCGTCACCTGAGCAGACAAGGCTTGCGATGGAGCATACCTTGTTCCGTATTTCGGTTTTCGACGGCGATAAGATAATAGGCATGGCGAGAATGACAGGCGACATGGGACTTGACTATTTTATCAAGGACGTTGTGGTAAAACCCGAATATCAGGGTAAAGGTATCGGACGTATGATGATAAATGAACTGCTTGATTTTATAAAGCACAACGGCATTGACGGTACGGGCATATTCGTTGAGCTTTGCGCCGTCCCCGATAAAGTGCCGTTTTATGAAAAGCTCGGCTTTGACTATGACGAGGATAAACGTATGAAGATGATGTGCAAAGCGGAATAATGCAGTTTTCAATGCGTTGCGGAAAATCAGCCATATAAATTTTATATTTCAGCTATTGACAAAGGTATATAGCTGTGCTATACTCAAACCATAGGAAACGGGAGTTACCGCTGACGGATAACCGTGAATCAACATGGGTGCTGTAGCTTCCTGTCCGCAGAAAAACGGACACCTTATGCCGACCGTCTGGGCAGTCCGATAAGGGCTGCTTTTTT
>CAVJKI010000183.1:0-4545 GCA_963649995.1 Sodaliphilus sp. | reverse complement strand
GTGGTATACTATCATAGAATAGATAATTTTCTAAGATTTGAAAGGAATATATCACGATAAATGACAGAAAAAGCTGTTAATATTCAGGATATGAGCCAAATTCACGAGGTTTTCGGTGATTTTGACTGCAATATCAATATTATACAAAAGGAATACAAGGTTTCGATATACAGCCGTGATGATGAAATACGCATAAAAGGTGAAGAAAATGCCGTAGATAACGCACAGCAGGTTATCAACGTACTTATCGCTTCTGTAGAAAGAGGCGAAATACCAACAGAGCAGAGCGTGAGATATGCTATCTCGATGATAAACGAGGGCAAGAGCGAGGAAATGCAGGCGCTGTCCTCAGACTGTATCTGCGTCAGCCACACTGGAAAGCCGATAAAGGCAAAGACAGTAGGTCAGTCAAAATATGTAAACAGCATAAAGAAAAATACCATAGTATTCGGCGTAGGTCCTGCCGGTACAGGTAAGACATATCTTGCAGTAGCGCTTGCGGTAAGAGCATTCAAGGCGCACGAGGTGCAGAGGATAATTCTGACACGTCCTGCGGTTGAAGCAGGCGAAAAGCTGGGATTTCTCCCTGGTGATTTGCAGAATAAGGTTGACCCGTATTTAAGACCGCTGTATGACGCACTGTTTGATATGATGGGATCCGAGGCTTTTCAGCGTAATATGGAGCGTGGTTGTATTGAAGTTGCACCGCTTGCATATATGCGAGGAAGAACGCTTGACGACAGCTTTATCATTCTTGACGAGGCACAAAACACAACGCCCGAACAGATGAAGATGTTCCTTACACGTCTTGGCTTCAACAGCAAGATGGTAATAACGGGTGACGTTACTCAGATAGATTTACCCGATTCAAAGCATTCGGGTCTTGTCGAAGCTACAAAATTTCTGAAAAACATTGACGATATAGCGATAAACCGTTTTACCGAAAAGGACGTTGTACGTCACAGACTGGTACAGGATATAGTAAAGGCTTACGAGCAGTATAATGAAAGAAAGAAAAGCTGATAGCTTTTAAAACGAGGGAAGTAAAAATGTCAGAGAAAAAGATGCCTAAGATATATATGTCATTCAGAAATAACCAAAAGGCGATTGAAGTGCCGAACGGTCTGCGCACCGTTATCAGAAAGTGCATTGCCGAAACACTGAGAGTTACGGACTTTGTCGGAGATGCAGATGTATCTGTGACCTTGGTCGACAACGAGCGTATCAAGCGTATCAATAAGGAATTCCGTGACAAGAATAAGGTAACCGATGTAATATCGTTCCCGCTCGGTGCTTACGATGAGTATGACGTGAATCCCGAAAACGGCGCTTATATGCTCGGAGATATAGTTATTTCTATGGAAAAGGCTCATGCGCAGGCTATAGAATACGGACATTCGCTGGTAAGAGAGGTTGGATTTTTAGCTACACATTCAACGCTTCATCTGCTCGGATACGACCATGAGGACGATCCCGACGGTGAAAAGGTAATGCTGGAGCTACAGGATCGTGTGCTGAACAACCTTAAAATCACACGGGAATGATCAGAGGACAAAGTGTTTAAACGACTTGCTCACAGCTTTAAATATGCGGCTCACGGCATTGCTTTTTGCGTAAGCCATGAGATGAATATACGCATACACATAGTTGCGACAATGTGTGTGCTGTATCTGTCGCAGTTTTATAATTTTACAAAGGAACAGTTTATATTGCTGATAATTATCTGTGTGGTGGTTATTTCCGCGGAAATGATGAACACAGCCATTGAGGTTGTCATAGACAAGGTTTCTCCGGGTTACTCCGCACTTGCAAAGGTCGGCAAGGATGTAGCCGCAGGCGCTGTATTCGTCACCGCCATTGCCGCTGTGATAATCGGTATTATACTGTTCTGGGATATTGAAAGATTTAAAATTATATTTGAGTTTTTTACGGGTGATGCTTGGAATATGGCAATGCTTGTTGCATTTGCCTGCCTTGCGTTTTTGTTTATAGCAAAGGGAAAGAAAAGAAATATCAAAGGAAAGATGAATAAATGAATAATCCGAAATCGGTATTCGTTGCAATTGCCGGCAGACCTAACGCAGGCAAGTCAACGCTTACAAATTATCTTGTAGGTGAAAAAATAGCAATTGTCAGCGATAAGCCGCAGACTACAAGAACAAGAATAAACGGCGTGCTTACAAAGGGAGAAACACAGTATGTGTTCATAGATACGCCCGGTATGCACAAAGCCAAAAACAAGCTCTCTGACCAGATGCTTAAATCAATAAGGGAGAGCGTTACAGATGTTGACGTTATACTTATGATGGCTGACGCTACCAAGAAAATTTCGCCGATAGAGCATAATCTGATAGACAGCTTCAAGGACAGAAAGACCGATGTTGTTCTGCTTATCAACAAGGTCGATTTAGTAAAGGACAAATCGGAGCTTCTTGCGCTCATAAAGGAATATAGCGAGCTGTACGACTTTAAGGAGATCATACCGATAAGCGTAAGACAGAGAATAGGCACTGATGAAATAATGCCGATAATCAACAGATACGTTAAGCTGTCGCCGCATTATTTTGACGATGAGCTTCCGACCGACCAGGCGGAAAAGGTATGGCTTGCAGAGATCGTCCGTGAAAAGATTCTCCGCAATATGAATGAGGAAATCCCGCACGGTACGGCTGTTTATGTCGAAACCATGGAAGTAAGACAGAAGCCTAACGGCAAGGAAATAGTCGATGTCGGTATTGTCATTGTATGCGAAAAAGCGTCGCATAAGGGCATGATAATCGGCAAGCAGGGCGCTATGCTTAAAAAGATAGGCTCTGAGGCACGAGAGGATATGCAGGACTATTTCGGCTGTAAGGTCAATATGCAGATATGGGTTAAGGTAAAGGAAGACTGGAGAAACAGAGAGTCTGATATAGCCGATTTCGGTTTAAAAGCAGACTGAGAATAAATTTTTTTGAATGAGGAGTGGCTGTTCAATGCTTATTACGCTGAAAGGGCTTGTTATCGGACAGCGTAGCATAGGCGAGAACAGCTGTTTTCTTGACCTGTTTACGGACAAGCTCGGAATGATAGAGGTTATGGCGCACGGCGCTAAAAAGATGGGCGGAAGAAATTCAGGGGCGGCTATGCTGTTCAGCTATGCAACATTCTGTGTAAGCCGAAGCAGTAAGGGCTATACGCTTAACAGTGCAGAGCCGATATGCAGCTTCTATAAGATTTCCGCCAGTATCGAGGCACTGTCGCTTGCGGCGTATTTTGCTGAGGTTATAAAGTACTGCGTCACATCGGAAGAAGAACATTCCGACCTTCTGAGATTTACTTGTATGACGTATTTCCAGCTAGAAAAGCAGAGATTGCCGCTGAGATTTATAAAAGCCATATTCGAGTTCAGATTTCTGTCAAGAATAGGCTTTATGCCCGATCTGCGTGCCTGCCGTGAATGTATAGCGTATCAGAGCGATACAATGATGTTTCTTCCCGAACAGGGAGTTATATATTGCTCCGATTGCTTTGAAGAACACAGCGAGCTGCTTGAAAAAAATGCATTTACATTGAATCCTACACTGCTTCATACACTGAGATACGTTGCTTATTCCGATACGGAGAAAATGTATAATTTCAGAATATCTGCGGAGAATGAAAAGCTGTTTGCGGCTATTGCGGAATTCTATCTTCTTTCTCAGCTGAGCAGGACATTCCCAACGCTTGATTATTATAAAAATATCACACTTGAAATATAGCAAAAGAGGAAATTTAAAATATGAAAAAAGATTATAAAAAGCTTGAGCTTGACAAGATTCTTGACCTGCTCTCGCAATGTGCATACTGTGATGTATGCAAGGAACGGATAAAAAAGATAATACCGTCGTTTGATATAGAAACGGTAAAGTCTGAAATAGCAAAGACAGACGACGCATTTACGCTGTCGTCTAAATTCGGTACGCCGAAATTCTATAACATAAAGGATATATGCTTTGGCGCAAAAAGAGCGCAGCAGGGATCATCTTTGTCGCTCAGAGAGCTTATGGATATAGGAATGTTTCTGCGTGAGGTATCGGGTCTTGACGACTGGTATTCACAGTGCAGCGGCATTCAGACCTCGCTCACGGAATACTTTGAGCAGCTCAGCGTAAACAAGCACCTTGAAAATATGATAACCAACGCTATCATATCTGAAGAAGAACTTGCCGACAGCGCAAGTCCCCAGCTTGCCGCTATCCGCCGTTCAATTCAGCGTAAGAGCCTTGCCGTAAGAGAACGCCTTGACAAGCTGATAAAGAGCCAGTCAACGCAGAAATACCTACAGGAAAGCCTTGTCACAATGCGTGACGGCAGATTTGTCGTGCCTGTAAAGACAGAGTATAAAAGCGAAATCAGCGGTCTTGTGCATGACACCTCAGCAACGGGTGCAACTCTGTTTATTGAGCCTATGGCGGTAGTCGAAGCCAACAACGAGATAAGAGTTCTGCAAATTGAGGAGCAGAAAGAGATAGAGCGTATCATAAAGGAAATGTCGGAGCTTGTCGGCAGCTTTGCAGAGCCGAT
>CAVJKI010000182.1:0-4633 GCA_963649995.1 Sodaliphilus sp. | reverse complement strand
CTATATTTATGAACTGGGCAATTATTGAGCAGGTCGTTATAATGGCACTGCTCGCAGGTGTCGGCGTACTCTGCCGCAAGCTCAAGCTGCTTGACGACACCTGCACAAAGAAGCTTTCAACCGTCGTACTTAATTTTGCAACGCCGATGGTTATCCTGGTATCCTACCAGAAACCGTTTGATCCCGAAACGCTGAATACATTGCTTTTGTCGTTCCTTATAGCGATAATCAGCTATGTTATAGCCTTTATCCTTGTTCCGCTGATAGTACGCAGTAAAGACAGGGAGGGACAGCTGATAGAGCGTTTCAGCTGTCTTTATTCAAACTGTGCCTTTATGGGAATACCGCTTATTCAGGGCGTTTACGGCACAGAGGGCGTATTCTGCCTTACTGCATACGTTACGATGTTCAACCTCTGCTCGTGGACGCACGGCGTTATCATGATGAAAGGCGGTAAGCCTAACTTCAAGCAGATGCTGAGGTCGCTGTTATCTCCGAGTATCATCGTTACAATAATCGGTATCATTCTGTTCCTGTGCAACTTCACCCTGCCGAGCGTTATTCTTGAAACGGCACAGCACCTTGCTAATATCAACACACCGCTCGCAATGATAATAGCAGGCTCTACAATAGCCACCGTAAAACTTGTTCCCGCACTCAAAAAGCCAAGACTTTACTACACCTGCTTTGTAAAGCTGTTTTTACTGCCGGCAATACTTACCGTTATCTGCCTTATATTCAGGATAGATCAGACCGTTGCAGGTGTAAACATACTCGCTGCCGCCTGCCCTGCCGCTACAATGTGTACTATGTTTGCATTGCTCTATGACAGGGACGCAGGCTACAGCGCCGAGATATTTGCGGTCAGCACTATATTGTCTATGGTGACATTACCGCTCACCCTTATGTATTACACCGCACTTGCAGGAATTTTCATGTAATATCAGTATATAAAGGAGCATTTATATGACAGACAGCATGATAAAAAATTGCGCCACATTACTCGATACGCTGAGGGAGAAAAACCCTTTGGTACACTGTATAACAAACTACGTTACCGCAAACACCGTAGCAAACGGACTGCTTGCGGCAGGCGCATCCCCCATTATGGCGGACAGTCCGCTTGATGCGGAGGATATAACCGCAAAGGCTTCGGCTGTACTTTTTAATATGGGTACGCTCAGCAAGGACAGACTGCGTGCAATGCTGATTTCCGCACAGAAAGCCGCCGATACGGCAAAGCCGATAGTGCTTGATCCCGTAGGTGCAGGCTCTACCGACAACCGGCTTCGCAGTACAATGCAGCTGCTCCGTCAGTTCCGTTTTTCCGCAATAAGAGGTAACGCCTCCGAAATATCCGCACTGCTTTCCACAAGCCCAATAACAATGAAAGCAGAAAAGGGTGTAGACAGTGCCGAAACCACGCTTGAAGATAAAATAACACTGGCAAAAAAAGCGGCAAAGCGTTTCAGCTGTACCGTTATGGTAACAGGCAGTACAGACGTAGTCGCAGGCGGCGATAAGGTAGCCCTTGTATCAAACGGCACACCTATGATGAGCAAGATCACAGGTACAGGCTGTCTTGCGTCGGGACTTGTAGCGGCACTGTGCGGCTGTACCGATGACAGCTTTGAGGCGGCGGTAACAGCCGCATCGCTTATCGGCATGGTGGGAGAAATAGCAGGAGAAACCGCAAAGGGTACAGGCTCGCTTTATGTCGGTATGCTTGATACGCTTACGAATATAACCCCCGATATTTTCGCAGAATATGCAAAGATAGAAATCTGCGGAGGAGAAGAATAAGATGGAAGATTTGAACGAGATTCGTAAATTTTTCGCAAACGACCGCTTTGCGACCGAAAACGGAGCTGTGATAGAAAAGGTCGGCGAAAACACTGCAACCGTCAGCATGAATATAGAAGCTCATCACCGCAACGCAGTAGGCATAGTAATGGGCGGAGCGATTTTCACTCTTGCAGACTTTGCCTTTGCGGTAGCTTCCAATCACGAAAATCAAGGTACTGTGTCGCTCAGTGCCAACATCACATTCTTAAAAGCCTCAAAAGGCAATAAGCTTATCGCAAAGGCAGAATGTGTCCGTAACGGCAGAACGACCTGTTATTATCGTGTTTCGGTTACGGATAACACCGGTGCGCTTATAGCCGAAATTACAACAAGCGGATATAAGACAAGCTGATTTGAGCAAGACCGCAGGGCAGTTTTCAAAGTGTAATATTTTTAGCGGAATATGATTAACTCCTCTTAATTTTTGATTGCCGTCAGTCGTAGATTTTATGCCGTTTTACGCCATATTTCGACCGTTATACGCCACACTATTGACAAAAAAGCGTGAGTATGGTAAAATGTGTTTGTATTACAGTGCTGATAAGTACTATAAATACGGTTATATTTTAGATTGATCGGATACAGGAGGATTTTATTATGAACAAAACTGCGGCAATACTTATTGCATTTTTCCTCGGTGGACTTGGCGTTCATCGCTTTATGGCAGGAAAAATCGGAACAGGCATTATTTGGCTTCTCACAGGTGGATGCTTCGGTATAGGCTGGCTCGTAGACCTGATTCAGGTTTGCACAGGTAAGTTTACAACTAAGGACGGCGCACCCTGGATCACAGAGCAGTAAGCTGAAAATAATCAAATCCCCGGTTTTCACATGAAGACCGGGTTTTTTTATATTATACCGCCTTATTCCGCTCAGATCCTGCATAATAGTATCCTCCGCATAACAAAAGCCCATTGACATACGCCGTAGCTCGTCAACAGCTTAAAGGATCATTTCCGCACCGATATACCTATATCGGTCAGTATCGCAATTGCCCTCTTGTCAGTCTGTGAAAACCGCTGTGACAAATATCTCAGAGCCGCACCAAGCTCTCCGTCAGGTCCGCCGTACTGCGAAAGAATGTAGCTTGCAAGCTTCGGATTTCTGTTCTTTATAACTACAGGCACCTGTGTTCTTTTTTCAAATATAAACATACGTCCTCCTTATAATATCCACTGACCGTTAAGCCAATCCCAGCTACAGTCAGTACCTGCCGAGGAGGCTCTCAGCGGATAGAATTCATTCTCAAACGCACAGCGGCAGGCGTCCGCCTGTTTTACAGCCTCACGGTAAAGCTCAAGCGCTCTTGTGTCGTTGGGGTGAGTGTCCAGGAAAAGCTTTAAGTCCTGCGCATAGAAATCTGCGGCGGACAGCTTGCGCAGAAGCTGTGACGCTCTCAGTGACAGATTATACGCCATTGTAAAGCCCCCTCTCGTATTCGTCTATCGTGATGTTAAGCTCAGGGAAGATAGTTCCCGCTCTCATAGCCGTTTCAGGATCGTAAAGCTTGCCAAGCTTCTGAAACGGCACATAGGCGTATCCGATTTTCTTTCTTGCAGACATCGGCTCTGCTTTTTCGCAGAAGAATTCGTCTTTATCCATGCTTTCGGATCTGCTCCTTTCATTCGTGATTTTTCGGCTTTACAGTACAATTTATGCGAATTTGCACCTGTATGTTACTTATGGAATATTTTGACATATACATAACAATGGTATCTTAAAAACAGCATTGACACTGCTTTGAATGTGGTATATACTGTGACTGTCAGACAGATCCTATACAAAAAAAGGGAGCTCGTGAACGGGCTGAGAGGGAATTGCAATTCCGACCTTATGACCTGATTTGGGTAATGCCAACGTAGGGAACAGTTGTTTTAGTGCGCATAAAAGCATCAGCTCCCGCAGACAGTGTGGGAGCTTTTTTGACGGATAAAAGAAAAGAGGTATTTCAACATGAATAAAAAGGTAAGTATACAGAAGCTTGCAATTGCAGGCGTTCTCATCGCTCTCAGCGTTGTATTAAGCGGATTTTCCATTCCGATAGGTGCGTCAAAGTGCTTCCCCATTCAGCACATGGTAAACGTTATCGCAGGTACACTGCTCGGTCCGTGGTATGCAGTCGGCATGGCGTTCATCACATCACTTATAAGACTTATTATGGGGACAGGTACACTGCTCGCATTCCCCGGAAGTATGGTAGGCGCTCTTTGCTGCGGACTTGCTTTCAGATACATTTTCCCGAAGTGGTCTTTTGCTAAGCGTATCCCGATAGCTTTCCTCGGCGAGATAATCGGCACAGGTATCCTCGGCGCTATGGCGGCTTTCCCTATCGCCGTATTTGTTATGGGTAAAGAGGCGGCTTTATTCAGCTATGTTATCCCGTTCGGCATAAGCACGGTAGGCGGTGCGCTCATCGCTTCTGTTCTTATGTTCGCCCTTGCAAAAACAGGCGTTATAAATATGATGTTCAGACAGACCAACGAGAAAAAAGCGTAACATTTAATTGAAGAATAAAGAACAAAGCCGCAGAGTCCCCTGCGGCTTTCAGTCTGCCAAAAAACTGATTGTTATTGATAAAGCAGTACAATGAAATATATCATCAACCACACTAAAATAGATTTCGTTATTGACAGGGCATTAATAATTTCGTGACCATATCAGTGCAACTGCACTATCACCGAAATCCAAAGACCCGCTATCCTAAGATATTTGTACCGTCCCTTGGTACAACAGAGCGTCAGCGTTCGGCTTGATCTGCTTTTTAAACGCAATCGTTTGTGTGTCTTAT
>CAVJKI010000181.1:0-4641 GCA_963649995.1 Sodaliphilus sp. | reverse complement strand
TCTGCTGTTATCGCCTATCTTCTTCGCAAGCATAGGTCTTAAGGTAACGCTTACTGATATGACCTCGACGATTATCATATTCGCCGTTGTACTGCTGATAGTAGCTATACTTTCAAAGGTAATCGGCTGCGGTCTTGGCGCAAAGATATGCAGATACTCAAACAAAGAGGCTTTGCAGATCGGCGTCGGAATGATCTCCCGTGGCGAGGTTGCGCTGATAGTTGCCGATAAGGGTCTTAACATGGGACTTATGAGCAGCAGTCTGTTCGGACCTATAGTAATAATGGTCGTTATCACGACAGTAGTAACTCCTATCCTGCTGAAATTCGTATTCAAGGATAAGAACGACACTGCCGGAACGACAGAAAAGAAGGAAGTTGTCGAAACAACAGTATCCGATGACAGTCTTGAATATGTCCCCGGACAGGATAACGTATAACCTGAGTTAAAAACAGAATAATATTAAAGCCGCCGATGTGCAGATTGCCGTCGGCGGTTTTCTTTACACAAGTTTTTATTGACAAGAGGGCAGTTTTACTATATTATTATATTAGTTGCGTTTATATGCAGATATTTATGCGAAAGGCTGTGTATCGGTTGGAAAAAAAACTCAAACTTTACGGTTTCAACAACCTCACAAAGACCCTCAGCTTCAACATCTACGATGTGTGTTATGCTAAGGGAGCAAGAGAACAGAAGGAATATATAGACTATATCGACGAACAGTATAACTCCGAGCGACTGACGGGCATACTGTGCGACGTTACGGATATAATCGGTGCAAATGTGCTTAACATATCAAAGCAGGACTACGATCCGCAGGGCGCAAGCGTAACACTGCTTATAAGCGAAAAGGCTACCGACAGCATGGAAATAGACAAGTCGTGCAACAGGGGAATGGTGGACGGAAAACCGCTTCACCCTCAGCGAGGAACTGCTACAGTGCCCGAAACAGTGGTAGCACACCTTGATAAGTCACACGTTACGGTGCATACCTACCCCGAATATCACCCGAATAACAGCATATCCACATTCAGGGTGGATATAGACGTATCCACCTGCGGAGAGATTTCTCCGCTTAATGCGCTCGATTATCTTATCGGAAGCTTTGATTCCGATATTATAACGATAGACTACAGGGTAAGAGGCTTTACCCGTGATGTCGGTGGAAGAAAGCTGTATCTTGATCACGATATAACTTCAATTCAGGATTTTATCAACGACTACACGCTGACAAAATACGATGCGACCGATATAAACGTGTACCAGGCTAACATATTCCACACAAGGCTTATGGTGCGGGAGATGGATCTGAAAAATTACCTGTTCAATACGGATATATATGATATTCCGCCGAAAGAACGTTTGAGGATAACGGAAAATTTACGCAGGGAAATGATAGAGATATATTCGGGAATGAATATTTACGGATAAATACAGATAAACCGATAACATTACTTCCTTTCTGAAAGGACTGATGATATGCTCTCACAGGAGCGTGCGCCTATCTATGAGGCGCTTAAAGAATACAGGGCAAAACGTATTGTGCCGTTTGACGTACCCGGTCATAAGATGGGCAGAGGCAACCCCGAACTAACAGAATTTTTAGGCAGCGAATGTATGACGGTGGACGTCAACTCGTCAAAACCGCTCGATAATCTTTGCCACCCCGTTTCGGTCATAAAAGAGGCGGAGCAGATAGCCGCAGAGGCTTTCGGTGCAAAGAACGCATTCTTTATCGTAAACGGAACGACCGCCGCAGTACAGGCTATGGCGCTTGCCGTTGCCAAAAGAGGCGAAAAGATAATAATGCCCCGTAACGTACACCGCAGTGCCATAAATGCGCTGATTCTCGGCGGCGCGGTACCTGTGTATGTTAATCCGGGAGTTAATAAGGAACTTGGTATACCGCTCGGAATGACGGTAGAGGACGTTGAAAAGGCTATACTTGAAAACCCCGACGCAAAAGCGGTATTCGTAAACAACCCGACCTATTACGGCGTATGCTCGGATATAAAGAAAATAGCGGATCTAGCTCACGCTCACGGAATGTATCTGCTTGCGGACGAGGCGCACGGAACGCATTTCTACTTCGGCGACAATATGCCGCTTGCAGGAATGAAAGCAGGTGCGGACTTTGCCGCAGTAAGTATGCACAAGAGCGGCGGCTCGCTGACGCAGAGCAGTTTTTTACTTACAGCCGATACGGTGAACGAGGGCTATGTAAGGCAGATAATAAACCTCATGCAAACAACCAGCGGAAGCTATCTTCTGATGTCGAGCCTTGATATATCGAGAAGAAACCTTGCGCTCCACGGCAAGGAGATATTCGCCAAGGTGCAGTCGTATGCGCAGTATATGCGTGACGAGATAAACGAGATAGGCGGATATTACGCATTTTCAAAGGAGCTTTGCGACGGCGGAGCATTCTACGACTTCGATGTCACAAAGCTGTCGATACACACAAGAGATATAGGACTTGCGGGAATAGAGGTTTACGATATTCTCCGTGACCGCTACGGAATACAGATAGAATTCGGCGATATAGGAAATATACTTGCTTATGTTTCTATAGGCGACAGAGAGCTGTACCTTGACAGACTTATCGGTGCGCTCAACGACATAAAGCGTATCTATTCAAAGGACAAGACGGGTATGCTTGACCACGAGTATATCAATCCCGTAGTAGAGCTGTCACCGCAGGACGCATTCTACGGAAATAAAAAGAGTGTGCCGATCGGGCAGAGCTCGGGCAAGATAAGCGGTGAATTTGTAATGTGCTATCCGCCCGGAATACCGATTCTAGCTCCGGGAGAGCAGATAACCGATGAAATTCTTGCATATATAAAGTATGCGGGCGATAAGGGCTGTTTCCTTACGGGTACACAGGACCTTGAAATAAAGAACATTATGATACTGGACGAATAAAATCGTCTGCCGTACCACATTGACTTATACGTTTACAGACTGAAAGGACGGTAATAATATGGATTTATGGTTTACGGAAAACCACAGCGACAGCGTGAGATTTTCGATAAGAGTTGACAAACAGCTGTACAGCGGACAGAGCGAATATCAGCGTATAGATGTGTTCGAGTCGCTTGAATTCGGCAGATTGCTTGCGCTTGATGGCTATGTGATGATTACGCAGAAGGATGAATTTATCTATCATGATATGATAGTCCATGTTCCTATGGCGGTAAAGAAGGATGTAAAGAATGTCCTTGTCATAGGTGCAGGCGACGGCGGTACGATAAGAGAGCTGTGCCGCTATGATACGATAGAGCATATCGACCTTGTTGAAATAGATAAAAAGGTCGTTGAGGTCTGCGAGGAATATTTCCCCGAAATGACCGTTTCTATGCACGACCCAAGACTTGATATACATTTTACCGACGGACTGCGTTTTGTAAGGCACAAGCAGGGCGAATACGACCTGATAATAGTCGATTCTACCGACCCGTTCGGTCCGGGCGAGGGACTTTTCACACCCGAATTTTACGGCAACTGCTACAATGCGCTGACCGATACGGGCGTACTTGTAAATCAACATGAAAGCCCATTCTATGTAAATGACGCAAAGGCTATGTGCAGAGCGCACGAGCGCATAAAATCCGTATTCCCCGTATGTGGCGTTTATCAGGCTCATATCCCGACGTATGCCAGCGGACACTGGCTGTTCGGCTTTGCAAGCAAGGGGCTTGACCCGACAAAGGATCTTGACGCTGAGCGCTGGAATAAGCTCGGACTTAAAACGAGATATTATAACACAGAGCTTCACAAGGGCTGTTTTGCTCTGCCGAACTATGTAAAGGAAATGCTTGAAACGGGAGAAGTTCTTGATGTCAGACGTTGATTTTAATAATGCCTGCAAAAAGGCGGGGTTTGCGCTTGTAGTAATATTCGCCGCACGTTGTGTCGCCGATGCGGCGGCATGGCTAATAGGCACGCTTATGAGCGGCTACGACAGTCAGATAATATCTTCCGTACAGTCGCTTTCAAGCATAATCATATTATACGGACTGGCTATAGCGGTCACCGCAAGGATTTTCGGCTACCGTTTTGACAAGACGGTATATAGAAAGCCGAAAAGGCTCGGTAAAGCCATATCGTGGTTTATACCGATGTATGGTGCGGGACAGATCGCCAACATAATAGTCGTGGCTGCATCTTTCCTGCTGATGCATAATCAGTCAGCCGTACAGGATACGCTTACCCCGATAGTTTCATCGGGTACGGGACACGGCGCATGGTATCTTGCGTTTTTGTTCATACAGATGGTCGTTCTTGCTCCGCTGTTTGAGGAATACTGGTTCAGAGGTATCATACAAACCTCGCTTATGCCTTACGGCAACGGCCTTGCGATACTTGTTTCGGCACTGTGCTTCGGTATGGCGCACGGAAATATACATCAGTTCTGCTATACGGTCATAGTCGGCATTTGTCTGGGCTATGTGAGATATGCAAGCGGAAGTCTTTTACCCACTACTATAATGCACGCCCTGTTCAATTCCATAGCGGCAATAGCGGTAGTGGCGGTAAGCACGGATACATTTGTTTCTGCAATGTCAAAGTTGCAGAAGGGCAATCCCATAACAAGCGGTGAGGAAACATATCTTACGGTATTGGCGCTTTACATTG
>CAVJKI010000180.1:0-4641 GCA_963649995.1 Sodaliphilus sp. | reverse complement strand
TGATCTACTGCCTGCTCAGCTCCGACGGAAAAGTGACCGAGCTTGAAAACGGCACAGGAATATCGGCGGTGTACGATGATAAATATATCGGCTTCCGACAGTCAGAAAGTAAAGATGAAGCAACGCTTGATTTCACAAGAGAGTATGCCGTATTCTCAGCAGACGGCACTGCACTTACCGACTATTACGACCGTATAATAAAAAGCGGAAAGCTGCTTGTCGTTTGTGACGGCACAGATGATGACAGCAAGCTGTATAAAGCAAAGCTACTGAAAGCCGATACGCTTGAACAGGTCGGTGTAGAATATCTCTGCGGTGCAGGCGTGAAATCATATGACAGCGGTGCGGTACTGCTCAAAAAAGATGATAACGGCTTTATCAGGGAAGTTCTCCTTGACGATAACGCCAACGAAGTATTTGCGTGCTCTGACGGCTCGCATATCGTAAGCGGATTTGACCTGAGCGGTTATGCCTGTGTTTACGAAAAGGGAAAATACTGCGGATATACCGCACAGGGCAAGCAGTTTGAAAGCGGCTTCCAGTTCGGCTCATTCAATTGCGGACTTGCGCCGTATTATGACAATGCAAAAATCGGCTATATAAATACAAACGGCGAAAAGGTAACAGACGCTCAGTTTGACGGTGCAAGCGAATACTATGCGGACGGCTACGCTTATGTAAAGAGCGGTACGGAGTATTCCGTCATAGATATGAACAGCAATACGGTCATAGAAAATCTGAGTTATGCTTCGGATAAGCTGATGTTCGCCGATACAGTCCACAGCTGGTACGATCCTTCGGACTTTGAGGGATTTGACGGGGAGAATATGTTCATCGGTGACTACTATTTTGCCGAGAACGCAAACGATACGGCTGACGTTCAGGATTATATCTACAGCAATATGATACCTGCTGCCAAGGGCAAAACACCCGACAGCGAAACATACAGAAAATACAACGAAGATTATCACGAATACTATATAGATGACGGACATTTCATTATCTATAACCAAAGCACCTTTGACGGCAGAATTGTAGCCCCCGATGACGACCTTGCAGTTACCGATACGGAAAACGAACTCGGCAACGCATCGGTAATTGATACCGACAGCGCAAGGCTTGTGAGATATTCCGAGGAAGAACGCACGATAGCCGAGGATCTGTTCGGAAACAAAGCTATATTGTTTGGCTCATCAGACAGATACCTGATGAACGAATATACCGCCTGCGATATTATAACCGACAGTAAGCCGAGTCAGGCGGTCATATATGATAATAGGCTTTGCCCCGTGCTGACGGTTTCCTCATCGGACAGCTTCAATTTGTATGAATACGGCGACATGGTGTATATCACATCGTTCATGTCGGAACACGAAAGTGCCGTATCGGATAAAAATGCCAAAGCAAAGAAAAAGTATGCTCTGATCGACAAGAACAACGGTCATGTATACACAGCTTATGAAAAAAATTTCACGGTGTTAGGAAAGGATTTTTATAAGACTACGGAGAAAAACTCTCTCTCGGAATATTTTACCGCATACGGAAAGAGCGTCGGAAAATATGTGTACGCAAAGGCATACGGCGACAGGCTGATGTGCTTTGACTACGACAAATATTATATCTATGACAAGTACGGTCAGCTCCTTGCCGAGTATGAAAGCAAGCCGAGAATAAGCGAAAACAGCGGTAGCGTGGTTATCAGAAACGATGACGGCAGTTTCACCTGCTTTGACAGAGATCTCAATGCTATTCTCAAAACAAAGTATGACATACAGCCGCTCGAAAACGGATATATGGCTTACTGCAATGCTCAGAGCGGCAGGATCGGTTTTCTTGATAAAAAGGGAAATGTTGCGGTTGAGGCAAAGTATGAATTTGTAAGCGCAATGTCACCCGACGGTTATTTTGTATCGAAGGTATGCAGAACATATGACGACGGCTTTTTATCTGTCGGGTATGACGCATCGCTAATCGATGTGACTGTAAACGATAGTACGGGTAAGTCGGTAATTGAACCTATAAGCGGCGTGTGCAATGCAGGAAACAGCGCCTTGGACGGATATTCTCCGCTTGATTTTTATGCAGGTGCGGAGTATTATGAGAATACGCCTGAAATAACAGAGAATATCGAATATTATTTTTCGATTACGGATGACGGCGAGCGGCTTTATTATACCGATATATACGGCAATTTCCAGTATGAGGAATACTATGCAAGCAACAGTGTCGATGATTATTATATTCAGTCGGGATTAATTGACGGTACGGCAGTTGTAATCGGCGTACTTATGTATGATGAAACGGGTAAATATTCGCAAACCTCAAACTACTATCTCAATCTTGACGGCACTCCGTTTGTAAAGGGCGACAGGACGCTTATCAGATTGTCAGAACCGGGATATATTATAGGTGAAAACGGGAACGGCAGGTACAACATTTACGGCGCACACGGAAAAGCATTGCTTAGCGATATAGAAATAGCAAAAAAGGCTGAAAAAAATTTGGAATACAGTGTGAGCGTCTTTAGAAGCGGCAACAAGCTGTCTATCAATGATGCAAACGGAACAAGAATATTTGATCTTGAAACAAAAAAATTGCTGTTCGAAAAGGAAGATGGCAGTGTTTATTTTACAGCGGAAAATCTGATCTCGTATGATGACGGCGATGAGATGATAGTTTACAGAAATCTTGATAACGGCAAGGAGTACCGCACCGAGGATTATACGGAGTTTGTCAATATCGGTTGGCAGACCTCAGATAAACCGATTGAATTTCCACTGTATTTTGTAAAATTCGGCAAAAACAACAACGGCGGAAGCACAGCGTATGATGCAGGCTATGATTCTTTAAGTGTGTACAGCCTTGACGAAAATATGGAGGCGAGCCTTGTACACAGCTATACCGCAGGCGAGGGAGAAACCGTTTTAAGACTCAGCACAAGCGGAATATACGGGCTGACAGACCTTGAGCATGCCAGTCACCCGACAACATGGACGTTTATAAGTGCAGCTTCTGACAAGCAGGTAACGGTCGATAATGTGATGGCTGTAAACTTCGGGGTAAGCAAAGACAGGTCATATCTTGATATAACGGTACAAAACGAGGACAAAACCATAACAAAATATGTCCTTTATACAGATACTATGGAGCTTAAGGAAAGTGAGATATAACGGCAATGAGCAAAATATGTCCGAAGTGCAAACGTGAAATAGACGAGAATGTGAAGTTCTGT
The DNA here is from genome assembly GCA_963649995.1 of Sodaliphilus sp. GTDB lineage: Bacteria > Bacillota > Clostridia > Oscillospirales > Ruminococcaceae > Ruminiclostridium_E. The sequence goes on along the minus strand of CAVJKI010000180.1, from coordinate 1,409 downwards.
CCTTTCTGTGCGTCGTTTGCGGGCGACAAGAAAGAACATAAAAAGAAAAGCCGTATCGGAGCGATGATCGGTGGTATCGCAGGTGCGGCTGTACTCGGCGGTGCGGCGGTCGCTGTGTTTGCGTTTGACGCTCTCGGAATATTCCGCCAAGAAACACAAACGCTGTACGGTACGGGCGACAAGCTTTTCACCCTGTCAATGTCGCCTGCAAAGAGCGGTGACAAATGGGGATATATCGGCAAGGACGGAAAGTTTGTGATAAGTCCGCAGTTTGACTGTGCATATCCGTTTGACGAAAATGCGGTCGGAAACGCCGCTGTAAGCAACGAAAACGGGTACGGCTTCATAAACGACAAGGGCGAATTTACGATAGAGCCGCAATTTACGCTTGCTTCATATTGCAGTGATAACGGACTTTCGGTCGTTACGGCAAAGGACGGATATATGCTGTATGTTGACGGCAAGGGAAGAACGGCATACGATAATAAGCATTTTACATACGCCGAGCCGTTTTGTGACGGGGCGGATTATACCTTTGCATATACTGTTATGACGCAGAGCGTGAAGGATAACAATGGCAAGGACGCAAACGACATTACCGATGAATACTATCTCCTGTCATCGGACGGAAAGACGGTTAACACGCTGTCGGACGGTATGGGGATCGACTGTGTGTTCGGACAGTATTATGTTGGCTTTGCCAAGGACACGGATATAAACGAGAGCAGTAACGATTTTACAAAGAGGGTCTATGCTGTTTTTACGGAGGACGGAACACAGAAAAGCGAGTGGCACGACAGGATATTTGTGACTGACGGATTTGTGCTGATGTGCGATACAGACAGCAAATCGGGAATATACAAGGCAACGGTGTGCGACAGGGAGCTTAATAAAGTAAGCGAGGAATATTACTGCGACAGAAATCCTGATTTTACGGACGGCGGGCTTGTACTGATAAGGCTTGAGAACGGACGGTACAGAAAGGTGCTTGCGGCGCTTAAAGACGGCAAGCTTTCCGAGGTTTACAAAGAGAGCGACGGTACTGCGGTTGTAAGCGGCTTTGACAAAAGCGGTATAGCGTGCGTTTATGAAAAGGGGAGGTACTGCGGGTATACTGCAAACGGCAAGATTTTTGAATGTGATTATCCGTTCGGGGGATTCAACAGCGGACTTGCGCCCTTCTATGACGGGAAAAGCGGCAAGATCGGATATATAAATACAAGCGGAAATACTGTGGTAAATGCGCAGTATGACGGTGTATCGGATTTTTATGCGGACGGATATGCGTATATTTATGAAAACGGCGAATACGGGATCATTGATATTTCGGGACAGACGATAGCGGAAAAGCTTGACTTTGCACCGACAAAGCTTATAAACAGCCATGCAAATCACAATTGGTATACACC
>CAVJKI010000179.1:0-4661 GCA_963649995.1 Sodaliphilus sp. | reverse complement strand
GAATAGGAATGAGCGATGAATTCAAAGAAAGAATATTTGACCCGCTTGAACGTGAAGGTGTTGACAGAAATATAGTCGGAACGGGACTGGGAATGCCGATCGCCAAAAGCATAGTAGATACGGCAGACGGAAGTATAACGCTCAATACAAAGCAAGGCCACGGCTCTGAATTTATCGTGCGCTTGCCGTTGAAAATATATCATAACACCGCCCGTAATATAAATGCAGAAAAGCTTAATGCACTGGTAATTGACGCAGACGAGGCTCAGCGTGTGAATACATTTAAGGCATTGAAGCGGCTCGGTATAAATGCTTATTCTGCGGCTGATTTTTCGGCAGAATCGCTCAGTACAGAAGTCCGGAAAATCCATTACGATATTCTTGTCACCGATACTCAATTTGTTGCCGAAGCCGCAAATTATCTGCAAAAGAATAAAGCTGATAATATTGCTTATATAGTAACTGTAAAAAATTCTTCCGAACAAGTATTGTCGGAATATTCCGAAATTATCTGCGGTATGTGTGAAGCCCCTGTGCTTACCTATGATATGAAGCGGGTTTTATCACAGCATTTCAGCGGAATTTTTGATGACGAAGCAAGCAGTAAGGATGAGGCTTTAACAGAGGAAGAACTGCTCCGTGGATTCAAGGATAAGCATATACTTCTGGCTGAAGATGTTCAGGTGAATGTACAGATAGTAAAAGCCATGCTCTCAAAATATAAAATAAAAATAGATGCGGCAAAGGACGGAAAAGAAGCGTTGGAAATGTTCAGAAACAATCCCGATAATTACTATAATGCAATTCTGATGGATGTTCAGATGCCTGTTATGGACGGTTACGAAAGCACTCGTAATATAAGAATGACAGGCAGTGCTTATGCACGGGAAGTACCTATAATCGCTATGACAGCGAACGCCTTCGATGATGATAAAATAAAGGCTGAGGCAAGCGGCATGACCGATTTTCTTACGAAACCCGTCAGTGCGGACGAGCTGATAAGGGCTTTAACACAGATAATAACCTGATATAACGGGCGGAAAGCATGAAACGGCTTTCCGCCTTAACATTTTTGACGTATTTTCATATATTAAATTATATTATCAGTAGCTGAAAGGCGGAAAATATGAAATACGACAAAGAATACACCGTCGCTCTTGCCGGTAATCCAAATGTAGGTAAAAGCACGGTTTTCAACGCTCTGACAGGACTTAAACAGCATACAGGCAACTGGGTGGGAAAAACCGTCGGTAACGCTGTCGGAAGCTATATTTATAATAATAACAGATATTCGATAACGGATTTGCCGGGAACATATTCGCTTTACGCTCATTCGGCAGAAGAAGTGATAGCCAGCGAGCATATTTGCTTTGAAAATCCCGATGTTACGGTTATAGTATGTGACGCTTCATGCCTTGAGCGTAATCTGAATCTTGCGTTACAGGTTACCGAAATAACCTCCAAAGCCGTTCTTTGCGTAAATATGATGGACGAATCGAAGAAGAAAGGCATTACCGTCGATATAAATAAGCTGTCGGCACAGCTCGGGATTCCTGTTGTCGCAACCTCTGCCCGCAGTAAAAAAGGGCTTGGAAAGCTGTTAGCGGCGATTGAAAACGTTACTGAAGGCGATAATGACGATTCAAAAATCACTGTAGTATATACAAATCGGATAGAAAATGCCGTAAAAGAGCTTGTTCCCTTGACAAAAAGCATTGATTGTGATTATAAAAGACGCCGCTTCATAAGTCTGAGACTGCTTCAATGCGATAACGATATGGCTGAAAATCTGTGTGCAAGATACGGAATATGTAATGATGAAAAAGAGCCGTTATTGCTGAAAGCAAGCGAGCTTACGGCATACGCAGGTCAAAGCTTTAACGATGAAATCGTGTCGTGTATCTTCATTACGGCAGAGGGAATAGCCACCGAATGTGTGAGTAAATCAGGGGATAAAAGGCTTGCCCGTGACAGAAAAATAGACAGGTTGCTGACGGGAAAGCGAACGGGAATACCGATAATGCTTCTCATGCTGTTTGCTATACTGTGGATAACGATTACCGGGGCAAATTACCCCTCTGCTCTGCTGTCAGAGCTGTTCGGCAGGCTTGAAGAACTGCTTGGCGACGGGCTGTGCGCCGTGGGAGTTCCCGATATTATAAACAGCGTGCTGACAGAGGGAATATTCAGGGTACTGGCGTGGGTAGTGGCGGTAATGCTGCCGCCTATGGCTATATTTTTCCCTTTATTTACTATACTTGAGGACTATGGAATATTGCCGAGAATAGCGTTCAACCTTGATAAAGCGTTCAAAAAGGCGGGAGCCTGCGGTAAACAGGCGCTGTGCCTTTGCATGAGCCTTGGCTGTAATGCCTGCGGAATTACAGGTGCGAGGATCATAGACAGTAAGCGTGAAAGACTTATTGCTGTGATCACGTCCTCGCTTATGCCGTGCAACGGAAAATTCCCGACAATAATCAGTATAATTACCATGTTTATTATAGGTGTGCCGGCTGTTGCAGGTTCGGGGGTTTTTGCGGCATTTTCGCTGTGTATTGTTGTTGCAACGGCGATTGTGGCGGTTATGCTTGTATCAAAGCTTTTATCACGGACATTACTTAAAGGATTGCCGTCATCCTTCACTCTAGAGCTTCCTCCTTACAGAACTCCTCAATTCGGTAAGGTATTGGTAAGGGCTTTTTTCGACCGTACTCTTTTCGTACTCGGCAGAGCGGTAATTATTGCCATTCCCGCCGGACTGATAATATGGCTGATGGCGAACGTAACTGTAGGCGATGCTTCGCTGTTGGCACACTGTACGGAGTTACTCGACCCGCTCGGACGTTTTATGGGAATGGACGGCGTGATCCTGCTTGCGTTCATACTCGGCTTTCCTGCAAATGAGATAGTAGTCCCGATAATAATAATGGCGTACTCCGAGGGTACAGCGCTTACCGAAATATCGGAGCTGTCCGCATTAAAGGATTTGTTTGTATCGAACGGCTGGACTACGGTAACGGCGATATGTATGGTGATATTTGTGCTTTTCCACTTTCCTTGTTCTACATCATGCCTTACGGTATATAAGGAAACAAAGAGCATTAAATGGACTGCGGTGAGCTTTGCTCTGCCAACCGTAATAGGTATTGTGATGTGTGCTTTGGTAAACGGGATATGCACACAGCTCGGAATAGCATAAAATAATAACAGAATACCCACACAGCAAGATCAATCTGCCGCGTGGGTATTCCTTATATGATATGGTTTTTATGATGCGTTCTCTACATAATACTGTGCCTGAGCGTTGTACATTTCGGAATAAATACCGTTTTCGATTTTCACAAGCTCGTCGTGCGTACCGTACTCCTTTATTGTATCATCGGCAAATACGGCGATCTCATCGCAGAATTTACAGCTTGACAGTCTGTGAGATATGTAGATAGCGGTTTTGCCGCCTACAAGCTCATTGAAGTGCCTGTATATCTCATATTCGGCCACAGGATCGAGCGCCGCCGTAGGCTCGTCAAGTATAACTATCGGGCTGTCACGGTATAAAGCACGGCAGATCGCAGTCTTCTGCTGCTGACCGCCCGAAAGCTCAGTGCCGTTTTCATCATAACTTTTGAATATCGTCGTATCGAACTTATTTTCAAGCTTCATTGCATCATCATATAAGCCTGACATTTTGAGCGTTTTGATAAGCTTTTCCTCGTCTTCCCGCTCGTCAAGTATGATATTCTCCTTAAGGCTGAAAGCAAACAGCTCGAAATCCTGGAACACCACCGAGAACAGCTTTCTGTACTCGCTGTCGGAGTAGTCCTTTATATTGAAATTATCGATCAGTATCTCGCCGTCGGTTACATCATACATACGGCAAAGGAGCTTTATAAACGTTGTTTTTCCGGCACCGTTAAGTCCGACTACGGAAAGATGCTCGCCCTGTTTGATCGTGATATTTATATTCTGAGAACATAATTTTCACTTCTCGGATATTTGAAGCTTACGTTTCTGAACGCGATAACGTGTTCACCGTCCGAAATCGGTTTATCGCCCTTTGTCATTCTGTCGGAAATCGAATCAAATTTCAGATACTCGTATGCGTAACTGCAAGCTTTTATTGTATCGGTAACGCCCGATACGATAGTATACAATGCCCAGTAGAGCGTTGACGCTGATGAAACGCACATTGTAAAATCACCGAGCGTAATCGCTCCTGTCAATGCCAGAAACCCTAAGTAGAAATATGAAAGCTCGTCACGCAGTCCGTTTGTCAGATTTGACAGCTGCATATATTTCCGCTGAGCCTTGTACTGTTCTCCGAATGTATCAACAGTTTCATTGCTGTAGTAATGCGCTTTATCGCACATCATATCCTTACTGTCAAACAGTCTGACTTCCTTACCGTTAGACGGAGCGGACAGCTGATAAAAGAAATATCCGAAAAGGCGGTTGATTTTCGACAGCTTCTTGAAATATTCCACATCAAGCTTGTTGCTCTTATTAGTAAATATCATGATAAGAACAAGCGATATGATCTGTATCGGCAGAAGGAGCGGACAGGTAACGGCGATTATTGTTATGATACCCAGCACTTTCACGCAGTTTGAAACAACATTAAAGAAAATATTGAGTATTCCCACTACTCCGCCGCTGTACCATGA
>CAVJKI010000178.1:0-4669 GCA_963649995.1 Sodaliphilus sp. | reverse complement strand
TTAAAATTCCTCCTATGGTAGTTTCTTTAATTCTACCATAGGAGGTCTCTTTTTTCTATTGTCCATTTTTTACGGACTTGTTCAATCTTACGGTAGCTTTTCTCTTATACTGTTATCCGAGCTTTTCAATAAACCTATCCGCCTGCTCTCTTGTACGGAAAACGACTATCTCCCTGCCCTTTTCATCGGTTATTCACTAACAAACACTTTAACTATTTCGCCGACATACATTTCGTGGAAATCGCCTGCGGCATAGCACTTGTCAATAAGCGACTTGTCAATAAACGACTCGGGCGTCATGGGCTGTCTGTACAGCTTTTTGCAGACAAGCACGAGCTTTGCCTGCTCAATATATGCGTAATCGTCCGTTGCCGTGCCTGTAAGCTCTGTCTTTGCAAGCTTATCCTCATCTCTGCCCGAATGTGAGCCGAGATAGCTCAGAGCTTCCCTGTGTCCGTCGGGTAAGAATGATAACGTGTAATAATCGCTCTTGTCAACAAATTCCTTTGTGTATCTCTGAGGGCGGATATATACTACTGTTGTGGGCTTGTTCCACAGCTCGCCCATCTGTCCCCAACTGACTGTCATTGTATTATAACCGTCCTTGTTTCCTGCGGTGAGCAATGCCCACTCCTTACCGATAAGCGTGGAGGGGTTTACTTGCAGTTCTTCAACAGATATTTCTTTCATAACCGTAATTCCTTTCTGATTTGAGTTATACTTATTTTAGCATTTTTCCGCTCAGATGTAAAGCTTTGTCCCCGCTTTACATTCTGCCACAAAAAACCGTAATTTTACCCCGAAAATTTTACTTGCATTTTTCCCCGTATTATACTATAATTAATTTTGTATGTTAAGCACACCGTTGATAACCAAACGGGGTTGAGGGGCAAAGTCCCCAACAGGGTCGAGGGGCGGTAGCCCCCGTTAATCCCGCACCATTATCCCAAAAACCGCATACACTAAACTATACCTCCGAAAAAATTTTTAATAAAATACCCTTAACCTATTGACAAAGTAGGTTTTAGGCGGTATAATAGCATCATCGGAACAAAACCGATGAGCATTATTTGCTGTATTAAAAATCGGAGGAAATGCAATGTACGCTACTATTTCATCAACGCACAACAGAATAATGTGTTGCTGTATCAGCTCCCGGACAAGTAGAATGGCATTTGGGTGCAGCGGCATTGTTGTCATACAGCCGTAAAAGCACTGCGGCGACTGCCATTTGTCCGGGAGCGTAATAGCCCCGGCTTTTATTTTGCCGTCGGCTCAGTAAATTGAAAGGATGTGACGGTATGGATCTTAACGCTATCGCTGAGTACCTGCCGCTGTTCGGGGAAGCCGCACTGCTTACTGTGAAGCTCGGTATTCTTGGAATAATATTCTCGATCATCATCGGGCTTATATGTGCAGTGGCTCAATACTACAAAGTACCGGTTATCCGCCGTATAGTTTCCGTCTACATTGAAATAAGCCGCAATACACCGCTTTTAGTACAGCTTTTCTTCATCTATTACGGACTGCCTAAAATCGGCATTCCTACCGATGCAGAGACCTGCGGTATCGCAGGACTTGCTTTCCTCGGAGGAAGCTACATGGCAGAGGCGTTCAGAAGCGGACTTGAATCCGTAGACAAGATACAGACAGAAAGCGCCTATTCGCTCGGCATGAACAAAATGCAGACAATGCGCTATGTAATACTTCCGCAGGCTATGTCGGTAAGTATCCCTGCATTTGTCGCAAACGTTATATTCCTCATGAAAGAAACGAGCGTATTCAGTGCGATAAGCCTGCTCGACCTTATGTTCATGGCTAAGGACCTCATGGGAATGTACAACGATACAGTCGAGGCGCTGTGCCTGCTGGTCGGCTTCTATCTCATCATACTTCTTCCGATTTCAATTGTCGGAACGATAGTTGAAAGGAGGGTACGTCGTGCAGGATTTGGCAGTTAATCTCGGAATAGACATTCTGTTCAAGGGTACGAATTTTTTAAGACTTCTCGGAGGTCTGTGGACGGCTCTCTGGATAAGCCTTGTATCGGTTGCGATAAGCATACCGCTCGGTATAGGAATGGGCGTACTCATGACAAAGAAGAACAGGATATTAAAAGCCGTTCTTCGTGTGTATCTTGAATTTATAAGAATAATGCCGCAGCTCGTGCTTCTTTTCATAATGTTCTTCGGAACGACAAGAGCTTTCGGCTGGGACCTTTCGGGTGAAGCGGCTTCCGTAATAGTATTCGTATTATGGGGAACTGCCGAAATGGGCGACCTTGTGAGAGGTGCGCTGATCTCAATACCGAAGCATCAGTATGAAAGCAGTGAGGCTCTCGGACTTACAAACACACAAACATATCTTTATGTTATCATACCGCAGACGATAAGACGGCTTATACCGCTTTCGATAAATCTGATAACAAGAATGATAAAGACAACCAGCCTTATACTTATGATAGGCGTTGTGGAAGTCCTTAAGGTTGCACAGCAGATAATAGAAGCTAACAGAATGACAAGTCCGAACGGTGCGTTCGGTGTGTATCTGACGGTATTCCTGCTCTACTTCATCGCCTGTTGGCCGATAAGTATGCTTGCAAAATACCTTGAGAAGAAATGGAGCTAAAGCGTATGGCAGAAGCATTATTAACAATAGACAACATCGTAAAGCGTTTCGGTGACGCAACGATACTTGACGGTATCAGCTTTTCCGTTAAAAAGAGCGAGGTCATAGTAATAGTCGGACCGAGCGGCTGCGGAAAATCAACTCTCCTGCGCTGTATAAACGCACTTGAGCCGGTACAGGACGGCAAGATAACGCTTGACAGCGATGTTATTGAAAGAAACAGCAAGACGCTTCCTCTTTTAAGACAGCGTATAGGAATGGTATTCCAGAGCTACGACCTGTTCCCTCACCTGACTGTGCTTGACAACATTCTTCTCGCACCGTGCAAGGTACAGAAAAGGGATAAGGACGAAGTAAAGGAAGAAGCGATGTCACTGCTCGAAAGAGTGGGACTTAAAGAAAAGGCTAAAAGCTACCCCAGAGAGCTTTCAGGCGGTCAGAAGCAGCGTGTGGCTATTGTCCGTGCGCTTTGTATGCACCCCGAAATACTGCTCTTTGACGAGGTAACTGCGGCACTTGATCCCGAAATGGTCCGTGAGGTTCTCGACGTTATAATCGATCTTGCAAAGCAGGGTCGTACAATGCTGATAGTAACCCACGAGATGCAGTTCGCAAGAGCGATAGCAGACAGAATAATCTTCCTCGATAACGGAAAAATCGTTGAAGAAGCAACGCCCGATGAATTCTTTGATCACCCTAAGACAGAAAGGGCAAAACAATTCCTTAACACATTTGAGTTCGACACGGTAAGAGCCAAAAAAGAACTCACAGAATAAAAAGAGAGATATTAAAAGGAGATAATCACAATGAAAAAGGCAAACTTCAAGAAGCTTATAGCACTCGGTCTTACAGCAGCTGCGGCAGTAGCATCATTTACAGCGTGCAGCTCAAGCAACACAACAAGCGGCGCAACAGCCGGCGACAGCACAGGCACAAAGGTTTACCGTACACTTGACGAGATCAAGGCAAGCGGTAAGATAAACATCGGCGTATTCTCAGACAAGAACCCCTTCGGTTATGTTGACGAGAACGGCGAATATCAGGGCTATGACATCTACTTCGGCAACAGACTCGGCAAGGATCTCGGCGTTGAGATAAACTACGTTTCAACAGAAGCCGCTAACCGTGTTGAATACCTCGAAACAGGCAAGGTGGATATTATCCTCGCTAACTTCACGGTAACAGACGAGAGAGCTGAAAAGGTCGACTTTGCACTGCCCTACATGAATGTAGCACTCGGTGTTGTTTCTCCCGACAGCAACGTTATCACATCACTCGACAACTGGAAGGCTGAGGACAAGATGATCGTTATCTCAGGTACAACAGCTGAGCTTTACCTCACAAAGAACTACCCCGACATCAAGCTCCAGAAGTATGATTCTTATGCTACAGCAAAGAGCGCCATCGAAAACGGCAACGGTGTTGCGTGGGCTAACGATAACACAGAGGTTCTCGCATTCGCTAAGCAGAACACAGGCTACACAGTAGGTATCGATTCACTCGGCAGCCAGGATACGATCGCTCCCGCAGTTTCAAAGGGCAACGATACACTTCTTAACTGGATCAACGACGAAATAAAGACACTCGGCAAGGAAAACTTCTTCCACGCTGACTATGACGCAACTCTTGCAAGCACATACGGTGCAGACTACAAGGAAACACTCGTGGTTGAGGGCGGCGAAATAAAGAACAGCTGAGAATAAAATAAACATAGATAATAAGTTTATGAGGAGCTGAAAAGCTCCTCATAAAAGCTTTAAGTACAGGTGAGAACAATGAAAAGGATACTTTGCTTCGGCGACTCGAATACATGGGGACTTATCCCCGGTACAAACAGAAGATTTGCCGACGGAGTGCGCTGGACAAGCATTTTGAAAAACGACCTTGAGCAAAGCGGTTATGAGATAATAGAAGAAGGGCTTTGCGGAAGGACAACGGTATTTGAAGACCCCGACAGGATAGGCAGAGCGGGCGATAAGCTTCTGCCGGTATTCCTAGAGAGCCACGCTCCGCTTGATATGGTTGTGATAATGCTGGGTAC
>CAVJKI010000177.1:0-4714 GCA_963649995.1 Sodaliphilus sp. | reverse complement strand
ACGCTCAAAAAGCTTAACCACCACGAAAATCGTAAAGGCGATGATGATGAAATCGACACCCTGAGAGAAAAGCTTGAGCTTGGCGTTTATGCTACAGCCGATAACTGTATGAATGCGTTATATGAAAAGTTTAAAATTTCCGATTCCTACGGACAGGAAATGAGACGATATATCGCAGGTGTACGCTATGAAATGCTTATCCGTGATTTTTCTTATCAGAACCGTTACACAATGGCAGAGGACGTTTCTGTTCAGACCGTTATTGAGCTTAAAGAACAGAGCTTCATGCTCGGCGGTATAGATATAATTGAAGAAGCCATACGACAATATGACGGAAAGGATTTCATTCCGCAGGTAGTCGGAAGAATCGGCGCTATTTCGGCAGATGAATATGAGGAGCTGTCCGACAAGGGCTACAACCTTAATGATGTTACCGGCAAATGGGGGATCGAAAGCGCTATGGAAAGCACGCTGAGAGGACAGAACGGTGTCCGTTCCATAACGAGAGATTCTTCGGGCATGGTCGTTTCCGATAAAATAACTACGGTAGCCACTGCGGGCAATTCGGTAAAGCTTACTATTGACAGCGATTTTCAGAACGATGTTCAGGCGATACTTGAAAATCATATCAAATGGTTGCATTACAACAATGACCCGTCGAGAGGAAATAAGGTCGATGCAGGCGGCGTAGTTGTGCTTGACGCTAAAACAGGCGCAGTGCTTGCAATGGCAAATTACCCGAATTACGATATAAATAATTATATCGACCTTATCAATAATCCCGTCGACCCAAACCCGACCTACAACAGATGTATATACGGACTTTATCGTCCGGGATCTGCATTCAAGACTATTACCGCAACTGCGGCGCTTGTTTCGGGTATAGTCAATGAAAATACCGAGATTTATTGCGGCGGTGTATACACTTATTACAGCGACTATCAGCCGGGCTGTATTATGGGCTTTGTCGGCGATGTCACCGTAAGAACAGCGCTCAGATATTCCTGCAATATATATTTCTACGATACTGCACGTCAGATGGGCATTGATTATCTCGCAAAGGTTGCGGGCTGGTTTGGAGTAGGGCAGGATTTGAATCTTGAGATCGGCGGAGCTACAGGTAACATGAGTACCCCCGAATATATTGAATCGCTCGGCGGGACATGGACGCCCGGCTCGACTATCCAGGCGGGTATAGGACAGCTTGAAACAACCGTAACGCCGCTTAATCTTGCTGTTATAGCACTTACGCTTGCAAACGACGGAACACGTTACCAGCCGTATCTTGTTGACAGCATAACAAGCTATGACGGAAGTAAGACAATAAAGAAAACCGAGCCAACCGTTGCGTATAAAATAGAAGCAGATAAGCATATATTCCAGGTAGTGCGTGAGGGTATGATAATGGTTGCCGACGATGTTCAGTGGCCGATGGGCTCAGGCATCACTCAGCTTGCCGATCTGCCCTACGGTGTAGCGATCAAGACGGGTACTCCGCAGGTAACAACAGATACGTTCAATTCGACGATACTCGGCTATTATCCTGCCGAAGACCCTCAGATATGCTTCGGCATCGTACTTGAAAATGGTGAGTTCTCAAGACTGATGGTAAGAAATATAATAGAATCGTATTTCTATGATAACTATCAGCCGATAACCAATGAAAAGGGCGATATTATTCTCCCGTGGGGCGGTCAGAGTACCAACACTCCGGGCAGACCCGCAAGAGGTGAGCTTACCAAGAATAACAATTCAAATACTGAACAATAACTTATGCAGTTTGCACAAAAAAGCGGGTGTAAAACATATTGAATTAACAAAATTTGATTTTTTTCACTTAAAAGACTTTATTTATGCTCGTTTTTATGATACAATTAAAACAATTAGAACAATGATAAGCGTAGAAATATGCCTATCAGCGCAAGGAGAGCGAATTATATGTCACAGATTATAGCAGTAACCGCAGGTAAAGGCGGAACAGGTAAATCTACAACCTCAGCAAATGTAGCACGTGGATTGGCCGCATTAGGCAAAAGAACTCTTCTCGTTGAGCTCGACTTCGGATTAAGATGTCTTGATATTATGCTTGGCATTAAAGATAAGGTAAAGCACGATATAGGTGAGTACCTCGAAGGTAAGATAGATATTCTGACAGCAACAACAAAGGTTGAAACAGTCGAAAATCTGTATCTTGTCTGCGCTACGAGAAACCCGTTTATGGATATTAACCCTGAAAAGATAATGGGCGTTTGCGAAGAAATGCGTCAGCATTTTGATTATATTATTATTGATACCGCAGGTGTAGGAAGCTCAGTATTCAGCGTAATCAAAGCGGCTGAAATGATACTGATGGTAACTACTCCCGATACGGTATGCGTTCGTGACGGTGCAATTCTTTCGGACTTCTTATATGTAAAGAACTGTACAAACCAAAGACTTATCATCAATAAAGTCAGCCAGAACTTCAAGGACGAGGAAATTCTTTATGACCTTGACGAGGTTATGGACTCTGTCGGAATACAGCTTTTAGGTGTTGTGCCTGAGGATAACAATATCAAGGTATGCGGTGCAAAGGGTCTTCCTCTGCCGCCCGTTTGTCCCGGTGCAAAGGCTTATTCTGCAATTGCAAAGAGAATACTTGGGGAAGATGTACCGCTTACTATCAACATCAACTGATAATATATCCCAAACGGTACGAAAGCAAAGAAAAAGAGGTAAAATATGAATATTGCATTGATTGCTCATGATTCAAAAAAAGAACTTATGGTTCAGTTCTGTATAGCGTATTGCGGCGTACTCAGCCGACATAATCTATGTGCTACCGGCACGACCGGTAAGCTTGTATCAGAGGCGACAGGTTTGCATATTCAACGTTATCTCAGCGGTTCACAGGGCGGCGACCAGCAAATAGCCGCAAGAATTTCATGTAACGAGATTGACGTACTTATCTTTTTCAGAGATCCGTTAAATGCTAAATCGTACGAGCCTAATGAGATGAATCTGTTACGTCTGTGTGACGTACATAATATTCCGCTTGCTACGAATATAGCTACAGCCGAGGCGCTGATTCACGCTCTTGAGCGAGGCGACCTTGACTGGCGTGAAATTGTCAGAGGATAAAGCTTATGCAGGCGTACTTATGTACGCCTTTTTTATGTTAAAAATCGAAAGGAATAAAAGAAAATGGAGTTAGTGACCAAAAGACCCAGAGGAACAGAAGATAAATTGCCCAAAGATATATATAAGTGGCACACTGTCGAAAAAATAGCAAGAAATGTAGCTGAAGCATACGGCTGTAAGGAAATACGCACACCTACATTTGAACATACAGAGCTTTTCCAGCGAGGTGTCGGCGGAACAACAGATGTTGTACAGAAGGAAATGTACACCTTCAACGATAAAAAGGGCAGAAGCATTACGTTAAAGCCTGAGGGAACAGCAGGTGCTGTCCGTGCGGCAATTGAAAACGGACTTCTGAATGATGCACTTCCGCTCAAGACATATTATTTCACACGTTGTTTCAGATACGAAGCACCGCAGAGCGGACGTCTGCGTGAATTTAATCAGGTCGGTATCGAATATTTCGGTACTGCGTCAGCGGCGGCAGATGCAGAGGTCATTGCGCTTGCAAACGATATAATAGGCAGTCTCGGCGTAAAGAATATCAGCCTTGAGATCAACAGCATAGGCTGTCCGAAATGCCGTGCCGAGTATCACAAGGCACTCAAAGAATACTATTCACAGTACAAGGATCAGCTTTGCGGCACTTGTCTTGAAAGACTTGACCGCAACCCTATGAGATTGCTTGACTGCAAGAGTGAAATATGCAGCAGCTTCAAGAAAGACGCTCCGATGATACTTGATTATCTCTGCGACGATTGCAAGGAACACTTTGAAAACGTTAAGAAGCGCCTTGATGTGCTTGGCGTTTCGTATACGGTCAACCCCCTTATCGTCCGTGGACTTGACTACTATACCAATACAGTATTCGAGTTTATCTCAAACGAAATCGGCTCACAGGGTGCTGTATGCGCAGGCGGACGTTACAACGGTCTTGTTGAGGAAATAGGCGGTAACAGCGTTCCCGGCCTTGGCTTTGCAATGGGACTTGAACGTATCATAATGGTAATGGAAAATCAGAAGCTTGACTTTGAGCCTGAGAAGAAGTGCGACCTTTACATTGCGTCATTCGACGATGAAACGAATATATATGCTATGGAGCTTGTACAGAAGCTCCGTGAGGAAGGCTTCTGGGCTGAGTGCGATATTTCGGGAAGAAGCTTCAAGGCGCAGATGAAGTACGCAAACAAAATCGGCGCAACCTATTGCATGGTTATCGGCGGCGATGAAATGCAGTCAAAGTCGGCAAAGCTCAAGCGAATGTCAGACGGCGTAGAAACACCTGTTACGCTTGATGACAAGTTCTGCGAAAAGCTCAACACAATGATACTTGATATTGTTTAATGTTCATTTAAGTGTAAGATTATGAACGACACATGGAATCCTTGGCACGGTTGCAGAAAGATAAGTGCCGGGTGTAAAAACTGTTACGTCTACAGGCGTGACGCACAATATGATATTGACAGCACGGCAGTAGTGAAAAACAAAACGTTTTACGCTCCTGCCGAGCGTTATAAATACGGCAATTATAAAGGCTCATTGTCAATAGTTGGGGTACGAAAAAATAGAAAAATTGCGTCAGCGGGTTCGGATT
>CAVJKI010000176.1:0-4726 GCA_963649995.1 Sodaliphilus sp. | reverse complement strand
GCTGTAACAAGCTTTTCTGCGTATGAAACGTTGTAGTTCTGTACAAATACGACCTTTATCAGCTTGTTTACTTCCTCGTCAGCATTTATAAGCTTGCCTATCTCATTGATATACTTGATGATAGCCTTTGCCCTCATGTAACCGGGTGCTGATTTTGCACCGAATATGAATGTGGTGGGGTAGAAGTTCTTTATGCTTCCGTCCTTGATTCCGAAATAGATGTACAGAATACTGAACGCATTGAGAAGCTGTCTTTTGTATTCGTGCAGACGCTTTATCTGAATATCAAAAATGCTGCTCGTATCCACCTCAATGCCGTCTTTTGACTTCATGTACTCGGCAAGCTGATTTTTCTTTTCCTGCTTTATATCCATGAATCTCTGCATCATGTTGTTATCGCCACGCAGTCTTTCGAGCGATTTCAGCTTTGAAAGGTCTGTAACCCATGAATTATCGCCGAGCTGTTCGGTGATAAGAGAAGATAATTCCTTGTTGCAAAGAGCTATCCAACGTCTGGGTGTTATTCCGTTTGTCTTGTTTTGGAACTTTTCGGGGAAAAGCAGATACCAGTCTTTAAGGACATCGTTCTTTAATATCTCGGTGTGAAGCGCCGCAACGCCGTTTGTGTAGCTTGAGCAGTAAACTGCCATCTTAGCCATGTGAACAACGCCGCCTGAGATCATCTTCATATAATCGGTCTTGCCCTTAGGCATATCCTTTGCATACATCTCGGCAACGAAAGCCTCGTTTATCTGTAAAATGATCTCGTAAATTCTGGGCAGAACTTCCTTTACTATATCAACTCCCCACTTTTCCATAGCCTCTGCCATTACTGTGTGGTTTGTATAGTTGAATGTCTTCTTAGCAATTTCAAGAGCCTTTTCAAATGAAAGTCCCTCGTCGTCAATCAGAATCCTTATAAGCTCAGGGATCGATATAACGGGGTGAGTGTCGTTGAGCTGAATTGTAACCTTTTCGTACAGCTTTTCAATATCATAACCTGCCGCCTTATGCTTCTTTACAATATCTGCGAGAGATGCGGCACTGAAGAAATACTGCTGCTTGAAACGGAGAATTTTGCCCTCTCTTGTATCATCGTTAGGATAGAGAACTCGTGAAATATCCTCAGCCTTTATCTGCTCTATGCTTGCGTTTACATAGTCCTGGGCGTTGAACTTAAGAAAATCAAACGTATTGACGGGTTCTGCCTGCCATAAACGCAGTGTACCTATGTTCTTTGTACCGTATCCGATCACAGGCATATCATAGGGCATTGCAACAACAGTTTGATCTGCAAAGCTGATAATTACCTTGTCGTTTTCGTTTCTTCTGCTCCAAGGCTCGCCGTACTTTGTCCAGTCGTCAGCCTCTTCCTTCTGGAAGCCGTCTACTATAGACTGCTTGAAAAGACCGTATTTATAACGGATTCCATATCCGTCAAGCGGTAAAGAAAGGGTAGCGGCACTGTCTAAAAAGCAAGCCGCAAGTCTGCCAAGTCCTCCGTTGCCGAGAGCTGCGTCCTCAATATCTTCAAGGTCGGACAGCTTTGCACCGAGCGAAGAAAGCACCTCGTTTGCCTCATCTTCAATTCCGAGACAAAGCAGATTATTGTATATTGCACGGCCTACTAAAAATTCAGCTGAGAAATAGCACGCTCTGCGTGTGGCGATATGTGCCTTACGGCTGTCTTTCCATACGGGTGCGATCTGCTTCATTATTGCAGACGAAAGTGCTTCGTGTAGCTGATAGGGCTGTGCCTTATCGGCAGTTGTTTCATACTTGTCGAACAGTACCGATTCAATATCGGGTTTAAGTAATTCCTTGTTCATAGCTCCTCCAAAAATTATATATCTGTTAATATGCCGATAATGGCATTTGATACCAAAAATCCCTCAGGTGTAAGGCGTATTCCCTTATCGTCCGCTTTGTACAGCTTATCGGGTATAAGTCTGCACTTTTTTAATATATTCTCTTTTGATACGCCGAAGCGCTCATTCGCAGTCTTGAAATCAAGCCCTTCGCAAAGCCTTAGCTTCAGCATTGCCCATTCTTCATAATTGCCGCATTCACGCTCGGTAATAACCACAGGCTGAATATCGCTTTCGATAAAGGCTCTGAGGTCACGTCCTACAGCAAAACGTTTGCCGTTAAAATAAGAATGTGCGGCAGGACCGATACCGAGATATTCTTCGCACCGCCAGTATTTCAGATTGTGCCTGCTTTCCATGCCGGGCTTTGCAAAATTGCTTATCTCGTATTGATTATATCCTTTATCAGAAAGGCGGCTAACTGTTTCAAGATAAATATCCGCATAACCGTCATCGTCGGGGAGTGTAAGCTCTTTTTTGGCAAACGGTGTACCCGGCTCAATTTTAAGCAGATATGCCGAAATGTGACTTAGCGGCAGAGAAGTCATATAATCGATCGTTTCTATAAGACTTTTCTTTGTCTGTAGAGGTACTCCGAGCATAATATCGCCCGAAATATTTTCAAATCCTGCTTTGTATGCCGTTTTTACGGCATCTGCACCGACCTTGCTGTTGTGCCGTCTGCCGAGCGCAGTAAGCTCGTTATCGTTACCGCTTTGTAGCCCGAATGAAATTCTGTTCACATTATGCTGTCTTAGTGAACGTAGTGCATTTTCGTCTGCACAACAAGGGTTGGCTTCAATTGTAACCTTGGCATTTTCGGTTATACACGGCTGTATTTCGTCCATTATATCACATATCTCATGCCACAGCAGTATAGGAGTTCCTCCGCCGAAATAAACCGTGTCAAATCTCAGCTCGCTATTTTGCGATAGGTAATACCGCAGGTTTCTTATTACTGCGTCCTTGTACTGCTTTGCGGTATCGCTGTCAAATGCTACCGAGTAGAAATCGCAATACGGACATTTCGACAGGCAAAACGGAACGTGGATATATAAGCCTTTATTCATCAAGCTTGAGCACTGCCATAAATGCTTCCTGCGGAACTTCAACACTGCCGAGCTGACGCATACGTTTTTTACCCTCTTTCTGCTTTTCAAGCAGCTTCTTCTTACGGGTAATATCACCGCCGTAGCACTTGGCAAGTACGTCCTTACGCATAGCCTTTACGGTTTCTCTTGCAATTATCTTGCCGCCGACAGCCGCTTGGATAGGTACTTCAAACAGCTGACGGGGAATGTTGTCCTTTAGCTTTTCTGCGATCTTTCTTGCTCTTGCATACGCCTTGTCTGCATGAACAACAAATGATAAT
Source organism: Sodaliphilus sp. (assembly GCA_963649995.1). Classification (GTDB taxonomy): domain Bacteria; phylum Bacillota; class Clostridia; order Oscillospirales; family Ruminococcaceae; genus Ruminiclostridium_E. The sequence goes on along the minus strand of CAVJKI010000176.1, from coordinate 1,486 downwards.
GCGTCAACAACCTCGCCGTTTAAGAGTATATCAAGCTTTACAAGGCGTGACGGAACAAAGCCAGACATCTCGTAATCATAGCTTGCATAGCCCTTTGTGCGTGATTTCAGTGCGTCAAAGAAGTCGTATACTATTTCGTTCAGAGGAAGATCATAGTGCATCTCAACACGGTTTAAATCAAGATACTTCATATCCTTGAACGTACCGCGTCTTTCCTGACACAGATCCATTATACTGCCTACATAATCCGACGGTGTGTAGATATTTGCCTTTACCATAGGTTCTTCCGCAACTTCTATTTCTGACGGATCGGGGTAGTTTGTCGGGTTATCAATATAAATTGTTTCGCCGTCTGTCTTTGTTATCTTGTAAACAACCGACGGGGCAGTAGTAACAAGATCGAGGTTATATTCACGTTCCAGTCGCTCCTGGATTATCTCCATGTGCAGAAGTCCTAAGAAGCCGCAACGGAAACCGAATCCCAGAGCTATTGAGGTTTCAGGCTCGAATGTGAGCGAAGCGTCATTGAGCTGTAATTTTTCCAGAGCGTCACGCAGATCGCCGTACTTTGCACCGTCAGCGGGATAAATACCGCTGTATACCATCGGGTTTACATTGCGGTAGCCCTCCAGCGGCTCATCGGCAGGATTATTTACAAGTGTGACCGTATCGCCGACCTTTGTATCTCCTATGGATTTTATTGATGCGGCGATATAGCCGACCTCGCCTGCACGTAGCTCCTTTGCGTTTTCAAGGGTTTTGGCGCCCATATATCCGACATCTACGACGTCAAATTCCGCACCCGTAGCCATCATTCTTATTCTGTCGCCGGGCTTAAGTGTTCCGTCCTTGATTCTGACGTAAACAATTACGCCCTTATATGCGTCATAGTAGCTGTCAAAGATAAGTGCCTTGAGCGGTGCATTAGGAGCGCCCTTGGGAGAAGGGATATTTTTTACTACCTGTTCCATTACATCCTTTATGTTTATGCCCATCTTTGCTGAGATCAGCGGAGCTTCATCTGCGGGTATTCCTATTACCGTTTCAATTTCTTCTTTTACTTCATCGGGATGAGCAGAGGGAAGATCTATCTTGTTTATAACAGGAACAAGCTCAAGATCCTGTTCGATTGCAAGATATGTGTTGGCAAGCGTCTGCGCCTCTATGCCCTGTGAAGCGTCAACAACAAGTATTGCTCCCTCGCAGGCGTTAAGCGAGCGTGAAACCTCGTAATTGAAGTCAACGTGACCTGGCGTATCAATTAAATTGAATACATAAGTTTCGCCGTCGTCAGCTTTATATTTCAACCTTACCGCACGGGCCTTTATCGTAATGCCTCTTTCACGTTCAAGCTCCATATTGTCTAGGATCTGTTCTTCCATTTCACGCTGTGCGACAGTTTCGGTCTGTTCAAGTATTCTGTCGGCAAGCGTAGACTTTCCGTGATCTATGTGTGCAATAATACAGAAGTTGCGTATTTCCTGCA
>CAVJKI010000175.1:0-4726 GCA_963649995.1 Sodaliphilus sp. | reverse complement strand
TTTGGAGCTTTCAATGCCGGAGCAGATTTATGTTCTGAGCTTCCACACCTATTGATTATTTATTATTAATCCCGCAATTACAGCGAAGGACGGTGAAGGTGTTTTTGTCAACCCTTATCCGTCCTTCTTTTATAAGCTCGGACAGCTTTGCGGACATGGCACTGCGTTCAACGCCGAGATAATCTGCCATTGAGCGGCGGTCGAGCGGTACTGTAAAGGTGTTGCGTCCCGCTTTTTTCGCTTCATAACTCAGATATGCCATTATCTTTTCCTTTGTGTTGCGCCTTGACATTATTTCAACCTTGCGGTTGAGCATAAGCGCATTGTCTGAAACGACCGTCAGCAGATTACTCACAAATTGCTGATAAAACTTATACTGCGATAATCCGCAAAGCTTGCTGTAATCAAGCAGCATTACGGTGCAGTCGCAGGCGGCTTCTATCGTTACGGGCAGAGCCTTTACGGCAGAGCAGGCGAATACCTCTGCAAAGCTTCCGCCCTGCTTTATAACTGCGGCTATATCACGATTTCCGTAATAATCCTCACGGATAACCTGTATATATCCTGATAATACTATCCCGATAAAATTTGCGGGGTCGCCCTCGCTCATGATAATTCCGCCCGCTTTTGCCTGAATGATTTTTCCCGATAATATTTCGGTGCAGACGGCTGTATCCTCATCGGACATATTGTAAAATAATTTGTTCCTTTGTAAAAGTGCAAGTGTTTTTTCTGTAGTCATAATTACCTCCGTTTTATCCTGTAACCAATGATATAACTTATTCGTCCTCTTGTCAAATCCATATGTCGGTAGTATATATTTTTCGGTTTTTAAAAGCCGTTTATTTCCCCGATATGCTTTTATTATTGACAGCTACAGCCTGATACTTCGTAAACCGTGCCTTAATCTGCGTGAATGAGTATTGAAGTGCGATTCCTGTTGCGTTAAAATGTAAATATATACAAATCGGGAAAGGGAATATATAATGAATAAGCTTTTTGTAAAATCAACAGCCGCATTGCTTTGCGTTGCATTACTGGCAGGCTGTAATACAAGCGGTAAAGGCGGTGACAGCCTCGGTAGCCGCTCTTGCAGGCGTATCATGTCCGTCTATGGAAAAGCTGTTTGCCAAGGCTGAGGCTGAGAACGGCTCTATGCTTGAATTTCTGAAAGTTAAGCTGAATATAACCGATGAGGAGATAGCGACCCTTAAAAGCAAATATCTTGAAAACCTTCTATAATCAATATATAACGCAAAAATTCCGTTGCCCGATACAGGCAGCGGAATTTTTGTATTCTGAATTTTTGCGGTCAGTTAGTTTGTTCTTCTTTTCTGTATTCCATTGTATACAGATACTGTCCCGATTTCAACTGCTTGCGTGCAGTATTTTTCATTCCGCACTTAGTGTATTTGTTACTTTAAGCTCGGTGTCGGTATCAAGAACGCAGGGTATACCTGCCTCGGCGTCTTCGTTAAAGGGGTGTGCAAGTATCTTCTTCATATATCCTTTTCCCTGATATTCACGCAGGACAACTACCATTGAAACCGCAACATAGTCCTTTTCCTTTTTATAAACCTTTCCATAAAGCTCTTCGCTTGAAGCCGCAACAGTTCTCACACTGCGGAAAGACATTTCTCTTAACATTCTTTTGACCATGTGTAATGCTGGTTTAAGTTTAGTTTTTGTACTTTTGCGCCAATAAGCCAAAAATCCCTCGTGATTATCCAAGGTGGTATACAAAACGCCTGAATTATAGAAATACTCGGTCATTATCTCAAACGCCTTGATTATATCCTGCTTAGGGGCTGTGGTGGCAATGCCGTCGCCCTCTGCGGCGAAAGCTTCACCGATAAGAGTGCCGTAATGCGCCAGCTCTTCCTTTGTCATATTGGTTACTTTCTGCATGATTTTTACACTCCTGTTTATAAACGTTAGTTATCGCTAATTACATTATAACAAATTTTCCCTCATGGGTCAACAAAAAATCCGCTCCTAAAGCACGGAGCGGAAGCCTTTATCCCGTATAAGCGTCATCAACGGTGTTTTTGAAATTCTGCTTTTCAAGCCACTGTTTTTCTTCCTCGTTTTCGGGAATGTCGATCCGCTCGATTTTGAATATAACAGGTCTTGTGCCGTCATTACAGCAAGCAATCATCATACGCTCGTCATTTGTCCACTTGTGCATGATAGAGCCGCCCTGCAACGCCGTATATACATATCTGCTGATAGCGTCCCACGCCTCGCCGCAGAACTTTCCGTCCATAAGATGGTAGAAGTCGTCCTGCTCGCTTGTTCTTTTCAGAGTAAATGTATCGCCTTTTTTGAAGAACGGACACGGCCCTGATTTCGGATCGGCGAGATATTTTTCCTGATATTCGGGAAATACCTTTGTGTCAAGAACGGTTATTTTACATTCGTGTTGCATTTTGTGCCTCCGTAATATTTTAAATCCACATTTCCATTTCTCCGCTGTCGCTGAATCCGATTTTTTCATACATCCGCCGTCCGACAGCAGACGGTTTCAGCCGTACAGTGTGAACGCCCTTGTCTTTAAGCCATTCGATAAGCTCTTTCATTATAAGAGAAGCATATCCGTTTCTTCTCTTTTCGGGAACACAATATACGTCAATAACATATCCGTACATCGGCGTTTTGAAAAAGCAGAACGGCACATCTTCCTTGATTACAGCACCGCCGCACGCAACTGCTTCGCCGTTTTCACACACGAGATAGTGACAGCCTTTTTCCTGTGTATACAGCTCTTTGTATTTTTCGTATATTTTACTTTCGGCATTGTCCTGAAGCAAGGTTATCGAGCCTACCTCCCTGAACATGGCCATTTTCATTTTGACCACAATATCAAGGTCTTTTATTTTTGCTTTTTTGATTTCCATAACTACAGCTTCTCCTATTTGATTATATAATTATACCTGTAATTCAACAACGTGTCAACGCAAATAATATTGAAAAATTGCGTTGAAATCCGTTTCCGCATTTTTTGCAATACCTCTCTCCATTTTTCACATAAAAATCCGCCCCCGATATATCAGAGGCGGAGCAATCGTTATAACCGATTTTCAATTATGCATTCTTGTCAAGACCTGTGATCTCAAGCGTATCACGGGCGATAAGAAGTTCTTCGTTTGTAGGAATTACCCATACTTCAACCTTGCTGTCGGGAGCAGAGATCTTAGTGAGCTTGCCCTTTAAGCCGTCGTTTACGGAGTTATCGAGCTTGATGCCGAGGTATTCCATATCCTCGCATACGCCCTTTCTTACTTCGGGAGCGTTCTCGCCGATACCGCCTGTGAAGATAACGGCATCAAGACCGTTCATAGCAGCTGTGTAGGAGCCGATATACTTCTTTATCTCGTATGTAAGCATATCTGTAACGAGCTGTGAACGCTTGTCACCATGCTGTGCGGCACTTGTAATATCTCTGTTATCGCTGAACTGACCCGAAAGTCCGAGGAAGCCGGACTTCTTGTTGAGGTAGTCGCTCATCTGTGACGGATTAAATCCGAGCTTGTTCTGTACGAACTCAACAGCCGAGGGGTCAACACTGCCCGAACGTGTACCCATAATGATACCGTCAAGGGGAGTAAAGCCCATTGATGTATCTATAGACTTGCCGTCCTTGATAGCTGTGATTGATGAGCCGTTGCCGAGGTGGCATGATACGATGTTCAGACCTTCGAGGCTCTTGCCTGTAACCTCGCCGTACTTCATTGATACGAAACGGTGTGATGTTCCGTGGAAGCCGTATTTTCTTACATGGAACTGCTCATAGCACTCATAGGGCATACCGAACATATAAGCCTTGGGAGGCATTGTCTGGTGGAATGCTGTATCGAATACTACTACCTGAGGAGTTGTTTCGGGGATAACCTTCTTGCAGGCTCTCAGTGCGAGTGCGTGTGCGTGGTTATGTACGGGAGCAAGATCGGCAAGACCGTCTATCTGATCGATAACCTCGTCTGTTACGATTGTTGTCTTTGTGAATACCTCAGCACCCTGCACGATTCTGTGACCTACAGCGCCTATCTCGCCCATATCCTTGATAACGGCGGCATCGCCCTTTGTCATTACTTCAACCAGCTTTTCAAAAGCCTCTGTGTGAGTGGGGAATGCACATTCCTCTACATATTCTCTGCCGTCAAATGTCTTGTGAGTGATTTTACCGTCTATACCGATACGCTCGCAATTACCCTTTGCTATAACCGATTCATCCTTCATATCAATAAGCTGATACTTAAGTGATGAACTGCCGGCATTTACTACCAGAATTTTCATATTGATTGATACCCTTTCTGAATTTGTTTTTGCAGTATGCAATATCATTATTATTTTAAACCAATCTGCACGAAAAATCAAGTGCTTTGACGAAAATTACGACAGTCTGCCGCTATTTTTATAATAAACCGCAAAATACACCATTTTTGCAACAGGTGCGGTAATAATACAAAAACCGCCCTGTTTTAAAGGCGGTTGATTCTTTAAACTCAATTTTGGCAGCAACCGTTTATAAAGTTGCTTTTTTCTAAGTCATGTGTTAAAATGTTGACGAGGGAAACCTTAGACGATAGGCGGTCAATTCATCTCCCGAAAGTGCAAAAGCACTTAGAAAGGAGGTGAAGCTGTGTACATAACTCTGGACAATTTAATTCAGATCGGTATTTTCCTTTCGGGATTTACCGTTATGATATCCAGTATCATTTCTTTT
>CAVJKI010000174.1:0-4750 GCA_963649995.1 Sodaliphilus sp. | reverse complement strand
AAAGTACAAAACCGTCAGCGGCTGAAAAGAAACCTGTCACACAAAGCAAAACAGAAATTACAAGTACAAAAAACACTTCTCCGATTAAACCGATAAGTGCCGATTTCAAAGCAGAAACACCTGAACCGAAAAAAGCGGTTGAGCCCAAGATCTCTCACAGCAAGTCCAAAGCCGCACCTGTCACTCATTTTGACACCGCAGTACCGTCGAAAAAAGAGTTCAAGGAAGATATAAACGATAAATATTAATGTAGCAAAGAAGCTGTCAGCCGACAGCTTCTTTTAGTTTATTCATGTAAACATTCATCACCATTAACAGTACCTTCAATACCTTTTCACACGGTTTTTGTGATATTATCTAAATTTACGCTAAAAATACACATAATTCTACAAGAAAATTTGTTAAAAAATCTACAAAGAAAAGCGTTGAATTTAATCCCGAAATAAGGTATAATTATATTAGTTTTATGCTATGCCGCAACGAGTAAAAAACGGCAAAGCATTGCGAGAACAATTAAGAATGGAGAATCATGCATGACGGACAATTTACTGCGTACTATGGCGATAATCAACGAAAAGTCAGCCGCTGAAAACATAAGCGGTATGTGGGCTACGGTTATTACCGGTATGGTTGTTGTTTTCCTGATCTTAGGACTGCTTATAGGACTGCTTTACATCATTTCCTTCTTCTGCAATCTGGGAAACAAGAAAAAAGATGCAAAGCCTGCCGATACGGTTGCTGAATCTGCTTCCGCCCCTGTAGAGCTTATCGAACAGGACGAGAACGACGATGAGGTTATAGCTGTTATTTCAGCTGCTATCGCCGCTTATACAGCCGGTGACGGAAAGACCTATGCGATCAAAAAGATCAAACGTGCCGAAAAACAGCCTCGTTCAAGCTGGGGCAATGCGGGCGTAAACGAGAATACCCGTTCGTTTTAAAGCTCAGACTAGATAAAAGGAGAACAAGATGGAAATTTTAGACGTTTTCTGGAAAGCCCTTGTCGGACTTGCACAAGATTCGGGCTTCTTAAACATAACCCCTCAGCAGGGACTTATGATAGCTGTTTCATTCTTACTTATGTATCTTGCAATAGTAAGAAAGTTTGAGCCTCTGCTGCTTCTGCCTATCGCTTTCGGTATGATGCTGACTAACATTCCCGGTGCGAATATGTTCCACCCCGAAATGTTCGGTATCAGCCCCGATCCCGCAATAGCGGAAGCGTTTGCCAAGGACGGCGTTAACTACGGCGAGGTGCTTCATAACGGCGGTCTGCTCGATATACTGTACCTCGGCGTTAAGCTTCAGATATTCCCTCCGCTGATATTCTTAGGTATCGGCTGTATGACAGACTTCGGTCCTCTGATAGCAAACCCCAAGAGCTTACTGCTCGGTGCTGCCGCTCAGCTCGGTATATTTGTAACATTCCTCGGCGCTTGCGCATTCAGCCTTACAGGTATTGAAGGAATTGACTTCACATTCAAGGAAGCGGCTTCAATAGGTATCATCGGCGGTGCGGACGGACCTACTGCGATATTCCTTACATCAAAGCTTGCACCGCAGTTGCTCGGCTCGATAGCTGTCGCCGCATATTCTTATATGGCGCTAGTTCCCGTAATCCAGCCTCCTATAATGAAGCTTCTTACGACAAAGAAGGAACGTTCTATAGTAATGGACAGCTTACGCCCCGTATCAAAAAGAGAAAAAATCATATTCCCTATAGCAGTTACACTTATTGTTGCTTTCATCGTTCCCGATGCTACTCCCCTTGTTGGTATGCTGATGCTCGGTAACCTCTTTAAGGAAAGCGGCGTTGTAGACAGACTTGTAAAGACTGCTTCTAACGAATTGATGAACATTATCACGATCATGCTCGGTACTGTTGTAGGTGCTACAGCTACAGCAGAAAACTTCCTGACAGTAAAGACTCTTATGATAGTTGCTCTCGGACTTATAGCTTTCTGCTTCGGTACAGTGGGCGGTGTGTTACTTGCAAAGCTCATGAACAAGCTTTCAGGCGGCAGAATCAATCCCCTTATCGGCTCAGCAGGTGTATCCGCAGTTCCTATGGCTGCCCGTGTTTCACAGACAGTCGGCTCTAAGGAAAACCCCTCAAACTTCCTTCTCATGCACGCTATGGGACCGAACGTTGCAGGTGTTATCGGCTCAGCCGTTGTCGCAGGTGTTCTTTTGAATATCTTCGGTGCTTAACACACTTAACACACTTAACACAATCTGATAAATATAGCCCCTTATCATACGATAAGGGGTTTGTTATATGCAAAAAGCACCCGTAGGTACACAGGTGCTTTGTATTCTCTTAATCTAAATGCAGGATAAATCCCGTCTTTTTCTTATCGTCATATCCTGCCTGCGGTAAAAGTCGAGTGTGCTTTCAAGCTTTGAGCCTGTCATAAGTATAAGCCGATAACAGTTCTCAGCCTGTGCGATCTCCTTTGCTCTGTCAAGACAAGCAGTAGCAAGCCCCTTGCCGCGATACTCGCTGTCGGTCACTACATTCTCAACAAAAGCATACGGTCGCGGTCCATGAGTCATATTCGGCACTATTATGCAGGTACAGGTCGATACTATCTTCCCCTCCTCCTCAGCTACAATAAAGTGATAATCAGGATCACCCACAAGCCTTCGCCACAGCTCCTTAGTTTGCCCCGAATATTCGGGTACACTTGTTTCATGCAGCTGACAATAAAGGCTCATCAGCTGTCCGTATTCATCTTCACGCACTTCCCGTATCATTTTTTTCTCCTTATACGTTATCGTCAATCATAATAATTGCAATGCTGTATTCATCGATCTTCTTGCTCTGCCCTGCACTATATTCTTGTTATCACCTACAGATAAGTCAAGGAGTGCTGTAAAAACAACACTCCCATTTTGTACTTATAACAGATTTTTTGCGTCACAATTTATTCCTGTGCAGATGCCTCTGACTGAGTATCTTTGTTAGAAACAGCTGTTTCCTCTGCACTGCCTATAACGTCTTCCTCCTCAACCTCAGTCGGAACAGGCTTTCCTACGGTTTCCTTATTGAGGATACCGAAGTTTGACTTACCGTTCTTCTTTATCTTGTACATAGCATCGTCAGCCATACCGATTATTTCATCAACGTGCAATGAGGAATCCTTGATGATCGAAATACCGATACTTGCATTAACACTGAGCTTATCACCGTTATCAGATGTGAATCCTTCCTTAAGTCCTGACAGAATGTCACGGGCAACTCTTGTAGGATCGTTTGTTTCAACGTTTCTTACACAAGCTACGAACTCATCGCCGCCGTAACGTCCTGCTGTACCGAATCCCTTAATTACAAAGTTGATCGTATTAGCAACGAACTTAAGTACCTGGTCGCCTGTAGCATGGCTGTACTTGTCGTTGTAAATCTTGAAGTCGTCGACATCTATAAACAGAATCGCAAATTCACTCTTACGAACATTGATAAGCTCAATTTCATTATCAATAGTACGCTCGATGGATTCACGGTTATAAAGACCTGTAAGGCTGTCGTAGCTTGCACGCTCTGTCAGAAGCTTTTCACTCTTTTTAGCACGGTCAATATCAACGATAACACCGACTATCTTTGCAATGTTGCCGTCTCTGTCACGGATAGTAGCAGTACGGAGAAGTATCCAGATATAGTCGCCGTAGATATTCTTCCAACGGTACTCGTTTCCTGTAAATTCTTCACCCTTAGAGAGCTTTTCAAGATCCTTATGATAACGGTCATTATCTTCGGGGTGTACCTTTACCTTGAGCAGGAAGCTGTCGCCGAAGTGATCTGACGGAGCTCTGTAGCTGAACTTCTTATTGAAGTTGTTTGAGAAGAATACATCGTTTGTCTTGAAGTTCCACTCAAAGATTATGTTATCCGACATTTCGATGATCGTGCGGTATCTGCCCTCACTTACAACAATGTCGTCTATAAGGTCGTTGAATGTACGGGCAATCTGTCCGTATTCGTTATTAGCAATAAGGTTGATTCTTGCCTCGTGGTCGCCTCTGTGAACCTTTACAAGCGTTTCTTCAATTACCTTGATAGGCTTTGTTATTATGAACACCAGTACAATAGCGCCTGCAACAAATACAATAGAAACAAATACGATCATTCCTATTATGCTGCCCATAGCCTCGCCGGATAATGTATAAGCCTTATCTGTTTCGGCGATTATTGCAAGAGTCCAGTTGCCTTCCTCGCCCTCGTTGATAGCAGGCATTTTTGAAGTAAAGCCTATTGTAGGAATAACGCCGTTGTCTGTACCCTTGAAGTTATCTACCTCAATAACGGAATTTACGCTTGCCTGACCTGTAAACTTAAGATATGCACTGTTCTTCTTATCAGAAGTATTGCCTATGTAGCTGTCGTGCATTATAGAGCCGTTGGGGTCGATCAGTATAAGCTTACTGTTGTTGGCAAACTGTGATGACGTAGCAAATGATTTGAGGGCGGAGCTGTTGAAGAAGGTAACAACATAATAATCACCCACCGCATACTTTACAACAAGACGAAGACTTGTTCCCGTCTTTCCGGGGAAAATAGGATCGTTATGCTCCTTGTCGCCCTCTTTGAAGGTCGTGTAAACATCGGGAGTATAGAATGTTACTTCGCCGTCTTTTCTTTCACAAATGCTTTTCAGTGTACCGTAAAGTACTTCGTTCTTAGCAAGACCTGCAAGATCATCGTTTGTACAAACGACAGGCTTGAAATCACTCTTGCTTACAATCATTATTC
>CAVJKI010000173.1:0-4762 GCA_963649995.1 Sodaliphilus sp. | reverse complement strand
GTCTTATTCCTTATGGATAGTATATACTAAACTACACTCAAATTCAAGTCTTGAACGCAAAAAAATCCGACACCGCAGTGCCGGATTTTTTTAATTTATAAGATTCAGTCCTCAAGACCGTCCATAGAAACATCGTGCTTTACTCTGTCTCTTTCTTCCGCTCTCTTGCCGTTGTTGAATCTGTCTACAGTGCCTACAAGATAGCCTGTGATACGGCGGATACGCTCAAATCTTGTGTTATCGCCGTGGTCGCTTCTTCCGCACTTGGGGCATACATCGCCGATTATACCTGTGTATCCGCAGCAGGGATCTCTGTCAACGGGGTGGTTGATCGAGCCGTAGCCGATACCGGATTCCTTCATGCATCTGATAATCTGCTCAAATGCTTCAAGATTCTGTAACGGGTCGCCGTCAAGCTCAACATAGCTGATATGTCCTGCCAGTGTAAGTGCATGATAAGGCGCTTCAAGTTTTATCTTTCTGAATGCGTTTATCGGGAAGTATACGGGGATATGGAATGAGTTTGTATAGTACTCTCTGTCTGTTACGCCCTCGATCTTGCCGAATCTCTTGCGGTCGATCTTTACAAATCTGCCCGAAAGACCCTCTGCGGGAGTTGCAAGGAGCGAGAAGTTAAGACCTGTCTTTTTGCTCTCCTCGTCCATTCTTGCTTTCATTCTGCTGATAATGCGCAGACCAAGCTCCTGTGCCTCATTGCTTTCACCGTGATGAACGCCGATAAGAGCCTTAAGGCACTCTGCAAGTCCGATAAAGCCGACTGAAAGCGTACCGTGCTTTAACACCTCGCCGATAGTATCGTTGGGATTGAGCTTTTCCGAATCGATCCATATACCCTGTCCCATAAGGAACGGATAGTTCTTTACCTTCTTCTGCGACTGTATCTTGAATCTATAGAGAAGCTGGTCAATAACAAGATTCATTCTGTCTTCGAGCATTTCAAAGAACTTTACAATATCGCCGCCTGCAAGAATACCGAGTCTGGGAAGATTTATAGATGTAAACGACAGGTTGCCTCTGCCTGTTACTATTTCTCTTGTGGGGTCATAAACGTTACTGATTACACGGGTACGGCAGCCCATATATGCGATTTCTGTATTGTAATCGCCGGGCTTATAGTACTGGAGGTTATAGGGTGCGTCTATGAATGAGAAGTTCGGGAACAATCTCTTTGCCGATACTCTGCAAGCAAGCTTGAACAGGTCGTAGTTGGGGTCGCCCTCATTGTAGTTAAGACCGTCCTTTACCTTGAAGATGTGTATCGGGAAGATAGGTGTTTCGCCGTTGCCGAGACCTGCCTCGGTTGCAAGCAGAACATTTTTAATTACCATTCTGCCTTCAGTAGATGTATCAGTACCGTAGTTTATCGACGAGAACGGTATCTGTGCGCCTGCACGGCTGTTCATGGTATTGAGGTTATGTACAAGAGCCTCCATAGCCTGATATGTTGCTCTGTCGGTTTCAACCTCAGCCTGCTTTAAAGCAAACTTCTGTATTTTGTCGATTATCTCATCGGATACATCGGGGCAAAGCTCTTTCAGACATTCACGCTCAGCCGCCTGATAATCGTTATCGTTTGCAAGAACGGGACAAAGCTGCTTTTCTTCTTCAAGCTTCTTTGTATATGCCTTTACATCGGCTTCCGCCGTTGCAAGGTCTTCAATACCGCCGATAAGCTCAAGTCCTCTTACTACATTCTGCGTATAGCGGTGCTTGTAGGTCTTTCTTACACCGTCAGCCATTGAATAGTCAAAGTTCGGGATAGACTGTCCGCCGTGCTGGTCGTTCTGGTTTGACTGGATAGCGATGCAGGCAAGAGCCGAGTAACTGCTGATCTCGTTAGGCTCTCTGAGGAAGCCGTGACCTGTTGAGAAGCCGTTCTTGAACAGCTTTATAAGATCAATCTGACAGCAGGTCGTAGTCAGCGTCAGGAAGTCAAGATCATGGATATGTATATCGCCGTCCCTGTGCGCCTTTGAATGTTCGGGAGCGAGTACATACATCTCATTGAACTGCTTTGCACCCTCAGAGCCGTATTTCAGCATGGTACCCATAGCAGTATCGCCGTCTATATTAGCGTTTTCACGCTTTATATCACAATCTCTTGCAGCCTTGAATGTAAGATCCTCATAGATCTTCATAAGGCTTGTGTTCATTTCTCTTACTCTTGTTCTGTCAGCTCTGTAAAGGATATACGCCTTGGCTGTCTTTGCGTGTCCGCTTTCAACAAGCACCTTTTCTACAGCGTCCTGTACTTCTTCTACAGTAGGAAGCGCTCCTGTCTTACTGATGTTTGCCTCAAGATAATCGCAAACCTTCTCCGCCATCTCACTTGCTTCCTGATAGTCGTTTCCTCCGACAGCTCTTGCGGCTTTATATATAGCGTCAGCTATCTTCTCAACGTTGAACGGTACTGTACGTCCGTCTCTTTTCTGAATCTTGGTCAGCATTTGTTTCTCCTTCTCGTTGAAATTCCTCAGCCCGACCACAATATGTAGTGGTGAGCGAAATACATCTAATATTATATAGTGCCGAATCCGATTTGTCAATACGTCTTTCAGGAATAAGTATATAAAAATCAGACTGCATTTTTAGACAATTTGTCAATTGACTAACCGCAACATAAGTAATAATGCGGAACATAAAAATGCCGCCGTTCAGATATGAGCGGCGGTGCGGTATTCTTTTACAATAAATTCATATCACAGTCCGATATAAAAATTGAGCAGAATAAGACCCAGAACCACGTTGAAACCGATTCCCACGCATATATACGGTATTCTCATGCGATTTGTACGCAAAAATCCCGATGCAATACCTATCCATACACATGAAGCCATTACTGCAAGAAGAAGTATTATCATAGCAACATTCTTCGGCAGCTCGATACCTAAAAAGCTGGTACAGATAAAGCTTGACACGCAGTTGACAAGCGGCAGTATCCCGAGCGGAACAGTCGCAAGCACCCAGCGGATTCTGTCGGCTCTGGCAAATGAGAACACTATAGCACCAAGTATTAGCGTTATAACAAGACACTCTATAGCCATACTGTTCTCCTTTCACTGAAAATCTTACTTAGCCATTGAGTTGAAGTCTTCAATAGCCTTTGCATTGTCGGCACAGATTATAAGTGCTACATAGTTGCCGTTTACAACTACGTTCTTGCCGTCGATCTTGTACATTTCATCGGGTGTGTAGTCTTTAAAAGCGGTCGTCTGAGTTTCTACACGCTTTTCAAGCATTGTCTTTACAGCGTCAACATCGTCTGCCGATTTAAGCTTGAATACTGCAATCTCATCGGGATATGCACCTGAGCCGCAGATATATGCGCTGTAGCTGTCGAGCTTTGCACTGTCAACATCATAGTAGCCGGACATACGATCCTCGCCGATTTCAGCCATACCGGGGAACTTGATGTCCTCCTGAATCTTTGCTGTAATGTCAGCGGCTGTGCCTGCCGCTTCGGTGCTGTCGGAGGATACTGTGCTGTCAGCTACCGAAGATGAGCTTTCGGTTGCCGATGACTGAGCGTTTCCGCCTGAGCAGCCGCATATTGAAACTGCGATCATAGCGCAGATAATTCCGGCCATTATTCTTTTAGTAAAGCTTTTTTTCATTGTTCATAATCCCTTTCTTTTATGCGCGATGTGTTAAGAATGTTTCTCAAGGAAACTGAGCATAACCTGATATGTTGACCCCATAAAGTGTATACCGTCCATCTCATGATGCTCCTCATAATAGTATCCGTCGGGGGCGGTAAGCACAGAATGTAAATCCAAGAATTTTGCCTTAGTGCCGCTTATAACGCTTTTCAATGCGCTGTTGTACTCGTTTATGGAAGATGTAGTAAGCGCATTGTCATAATCAGCCTCTGCATAATAAGTAATGGGCGGTATTGACAAGACATATACATTAGCCTTGCTTATCTTTGATATGTGGTTTACAAGCTCGCCCATACAGCTTGCAAGATAATCGCCGTCCGCATATCCTACGCTGTTTGTACCGAGCATTATATATATCTTTTTGGGGTTATTTGTCTTAATCTTGCTGTCAATCGTTTCACCGTCGATCTCGCTGTCAAGAGTTGTAGACGGCGCAAGACCGAGCTTTGCATATACAAGCGACTCATCAAGATAACCGTACAGATAAAGCCCTGTCGTGATGCTGTCGCCTATGAACAGAGCGTCGTCGAAATACGAAACGTCAAAATCGGTCGGTGCAGTAGGCACTGCCACCGGCTCAGGCTCTGCGGTAGGCGGCTCAGTTGTGGGTTCAACAGTAGACGTCTGCTCTGTCGTTGTCGCCGCTGTCGTAGTAGTAACTGACGTTGTAACAGGTGTAGTCACGGCTGTCGTCTGTGTTGCATTTTGCGGCAAAACTGTTGTATTTGCCTTGCTGTTTGTTGTACTGCTGTCATCGACCGATGATGTCACATCTGCACAGCTGCAAAGTATCACAGATAAAGCGCAGACAACCGCCAGAATACAGGTTTTACAAGAATTTGGGAGCTTCATATCTTCATATCCATTTCTTGCCGTTTATGACGAATGTTTCTGCAAGTAGCTGAGCATTACCTCATAAGTTTTACCCATAAAATGAATTCCGTCCATTTCTGCGTAATCAGCATTGAAATATCCGTCTGAATCGGAGAGTACGCTGTTAAGGTCTATAAATATTGCTCCGCTGCCGTTTATTGCGTTTTTCAGCTTAGCGTTATAATCGGTTATGTCGCTCTTTGTAAGAG
>CAVJKI010000172.1:4208-4781 GCA_963649995.1 Sodaliphilus sp. | reverse complement strand
CCTTGAAAGTCTATGCCAAAAGTATTTGTGCAACATTTTCTGGAAATAGCCAAAAAAAAATTAAAAGTCTGATTTTTATTACTAAAATGAAGCCCGTAATCCCGTCATTCCGTAACATGCACATATAGTTGAATGTGAAAAAATAATTTATCCCGAAATCCCGTTATTCCGAAACGTACATATATAGTCTTATGTACATTTCGGAACTGAGATTTGAAAGCTCATATTTTTTGAATATTCCATTCATGAGCTAACGGTGATAAAGGGTGTGAATACGGTAATCCTTTGCTGTCAATAAGGGTATATAATTTATCCTTGTACTTTTCCAGCATTTCAAGCACTTTTTTGCTTATCATCGGTATAACTTGTACTTCTGCCGTATGCCACAAGCACTACATCTGCTTTTTCACATTCATCTATCATAACAGAACAGTTCACTTTATCTATCCTCGGATTTGTACTGTTTATCGCAGAAAACACATTTAGAATCGAAACTTCACCGAATCCGCTCTTAACCGCTCCGTTAATTACCAACATTGTTGTCTGGTCAAGAAGCAATGAATCCGCAGTAGA
>CAVJKI010000172.1:0-4198 GCA_963649995.1 Sodaliphilus sp. | reverse complement strand
CGCAACAGGTAACGATTCTTTCCGTCCTTTGAAAAAACCGCTGTAGAAACTATAGTATCACTTTTTTCATTCAAATTCTGATTAGCCATTGATTATTTATCACCTCTTTTTGCTGTCCAGTTTTTATAAAGCTCCTGACGAAATATCAGATTGACCGCATAAATATCATCAGTTACAATACAAACAACACGATATTTATCAAAATCCTTCTCCCATTCAAAGCTCTTTTCATCATAAAGCTGTGGCAACTCAGTTTGTGCCAGTATTTCAAAATCGCTCAGATTATCAAGATAATAAATTGCGCCGAATTGCGAAATAGAGCAATCGGCGCAATATTCAGCATATTGTGTCAGCAAGCTGTATAAAAGCCTGCTGACGTAATCATACACTTTGGGTAAATCTTCAAGAAATGCAAGCTCATCAACAGATACAATCTTTATCATTTCTTTCTTTTTACCCTTGAACCTACTGTAAGCAATGTTACAGAAGTGGCAGCACCGCTAAGAATCATCTCTACCGCAACCTTTGTAGATACTGCGGCTAAAAAGCTTAAAAACATAATCATACTTCCTTTCTTTTTTATGCACAAATCTGTTCTGCGCAAACTATTACTGCTGTTGTTACTGAAAAACCGAGTAAAAACCATAATGCTTCCATTGCTTTCACCTCCCGAATAATAAATAAACGGCAACAGATAAATTCCGTTGCCGTTTATCACTATTAAATTTTCTTACTGCTGTTTAATAACAACATGCTTTCCTGTCGGTGTACCAGGACACTTTCCGGGTAAATTCGGTGTGGGAGGATTCTGTATAGAATTCTGTGTTTTATATGTTTTTCCACACTTAATGCAAACCCATTCATGACGGTATGATGGCATATTCACTCACTCCTTTCTTGTGTAATGCTATTTAATCTTATTCTTCAAATTGCTTAATGAGCTAGCTACATTTCTTGACTGTTCCCTGCCAGCATCGATTTTACTTACAATATCTGTTCTTCCTTGTCTTTTGGCTTCTTGACGTACATTTTCGCAACCAGATTCACCAGCTTCTTTAAAGAAAAGCAAGGCAATATTAACAGGTATCAGAAAAAAGCATTTAATAAATCCTTTTTTAGAAATCAGATTATAAATTATTGCAATTCCAACCCATATTGCTATTATTACAACAACTGTCATAAAATCACCCTTTACAGTTTAGCAAGTAAATCAGCTTTCTTTGCGTTGAACTCATCATCTGTAAGGATACCTGCCTCTTTAAGCTTGTTGAGCTTTTCAAGCTGTGCAAGGGGATCATCCTGAACAGGTGCTGCTGCCTGCTGAACTATTACCTGCGGTTGTCTTGCGGCATCCTTTATACTCTTTCTGATATTTCTGTATACACGGATTACCTTTTCGGCTTCATAAGTAAAAAGGGTGCTTATTTTCTCTTTTGCACCCGCAACAGAAATCTCAAGGTCACAGAAGCTGAAAGCCGCAGTAAGAGCAAGGTCAAGTAAACCGTTAGTTTCCTGTAATGTTGCCATTGAAGTGACATCATCATAATAGAACTGCTTTACATTTTTGGTAAGACCGAAAGCTTCTCTGTCAAGAACAACCATCTGCTTATCGGAGCATACTATAAAATCCTTAGCTGTTATTGAGTCACCACCCCATGCGAAATATAGCAGTAACTCATCATCGGGAATATACTCTCTTACTATCTTAAGAATATTTTCACCTATCTTTGTTTTGATAAGTGCGTCTACCTGCTGGTCGGTTATTACAAAATCCCTGTTTGCAATTCTCTGTGAATAATCTGAGAAAGCATTAAGGTCTAACTGGAAACCACTGTTTGTATTCATAAGTTCAACACCGTTACAGCTGAATATGTAACAATCACCGTTTTGTGAATAGTCAAGTGATGATATACTGCTTACGGGAATCTTACCTACACTGCAATAATCTGTGCTGTCAGGAAGGCACTTTTTAAAGTAAAGATAATCTGCCGACATAAACACACACTGATGATTTTTACCGCTTATCATAAATACGGGTGTTTCTGCCATATTTGTGTATTCAGGAAACTCCTTCTGAGCGGCTTTCTGTATTTTCTTATCAAGAAGATGGAAATTAAGCTTACTTGATGATACACTGTGTGCAGGCAGATAAAGCTTATCATAATACTCAGCAGTAAAATCAATCAACTGCTTTTTTTCTATCGCAAACATATCACCTGTATTTGCATTGAGCGCATTTAACAGTTCATTTGTCTGCTCATTGGCTTTACCACGCATTTCTTCAGCTATTCTTTCACGTTCAGCTTTCTGTGCGTCCATAGCCTGCTTCTTTTCGTCATACTTTGCTTTAGCAGTATTGGCGGCATTTGAAGCAGTGTCCTTAGCTTTCTTTAACAAATCGTTAAATCCCATAGTATTTCTCCTTAGATATAATTTTATAGTACCGAAAATCGGTTACTTATCAGAATTATTACTACAACCGCTTTTCAACAGTTTTCTTATTGTCCTTTCGGAATATGAATACTTGACAGCAATCCTATTGATAGAAGCATTAGTGCCGTCATAGTTTCTTTTTGCTTCCTCAACCACATATTCCTTTGAAAATAACTTAGTCGGGAAATTGACCTGTGTACCTTTGAAATGAATATACAGCTTCTCTACATTTTCGTATCCGATGATGTCATTCATCGTAGCATATACACCATTCAATCGGTCGTTCTGTTTGGCATTATCCGACATAAAACCACCCATTTCTTTTATTATTTTTCATATTATCACATAAGAACTGCATTTTCCACCGTCAAATTCCACGCAAAATTCCAATCGAATTGTCATATTGCCTGTAAATCCCATTACTAAGCCAAATTATAGTTTAAATATTTTTCTGTATTAAAACTAAATCAATAGTTCTATATAAAATAAATACATCGTTTACAATGCTGGATAGCTTGATACTAAAAAGACTGCGGCTTCAGTCGCAGTCTTTGCGTTCAAGGTAAACAGCACTTGAAAACGATGTATTTATTATATTTATATTGAATATACGAAAAAGCCGATAAGCAAGCTATAATCAGGCTTTTTGCCATTCAGGCGCATATTGCAATCAGTGTGGTTTTGTCTTGTCACGGTTCGGCTCCACCATTGGAGTATAATCCGAACTCGTTATTCTTTTGTGGAATAGTGTTCGGACATACAACAAAACACCGAGTAGAGTAATGAACTTTGCCCGGTGTTTTGCTTTTAGGAGGACTCTATGTTACTTAATCTCCCTGTCCGTCTTTCACTTCGGGGAGACCCGCAACCGATGTAAGTAAGGACAGAACGCCTGCCAACGCTGCTGCTGAGCAGACAACTACCCAATTCACTTCCGACAAAAGAGCGGAAGTACCGATGGTGGCAACTGCCGTCTGTGCCACAGTCTTTAAGGCACGGATTCCCGCCGCCTTAATCCACTTTTTGATTGTTTCCTTGTTCATTTTGATTTCTCCTTTCTATGTTGCAGGGAGGAAAGGGGCAATGTTCGCAGTCGTGGTCGCAATGTCGCTTTCCGTCCCATTTGGTGAGTGAATATATCCAATAGGCGATTATGCCTATATAGATCAGTAGGATTATCATACCTTACTGAAAGTTCCTGAATCGACCCAACCATATACAGTAGAGCCGTTACCGAGAACTCTTACGAGGTGGTAAGGGTGTTTCTCTTACCGAGTTGATAAATCTGCGTGATCTTCGCCTTGCCGCCCTTGCAGGACTTCGGGGAGGAAGAATTTGCAGAAACATAATGCGTATTGCCGTTGTACATAACAATGTCTCCCACGGCAGGAGTCCACGGTTTTTCTGCCGTCAGCCCCTCAATATCAGAAGCGTTTACCCAACCGTAAACGGTAGAGCCGCCACCGCTGACCGCTACAAGGTGGTAAGGGTACACAGCAGATTTGTTGATAACGGTTACTTTGGCTTTACCGCCCTTGCAAGTAAATCCTGCCGCTCCTTCGTAAGAAGAACGATAGTGGGTATCGCCTTTGAATGTAACAATGTCACCGACTTTCAATTCAGTAGCGGGGGTAACGGGCTTTTCCTCTGCGGGCGGGGTTGACGGCTTTTCTTCTACATAGTTAATGTAAGGGAGTTTGCCGTGCTTCGTCCAATCACGGCGATTGTAACCGCTCTTAGAACAGTTGACTTTTACACTTTTATG
>CAVJKI010000171.1:0-4788 GCA_963649995.1 Sodaliphilus sp. | reverse complement strand
TAATAGCCCTGGATATACTCAACGCCCTTTGAAGTCAGGAAATCCATTTGTTCCTTTGTTTCTACACCCTCTGCCACAATAGATATTCCCGGACCGTTTATCATTGCTATACAGCTGTTAAGAATTGTTCTCGGTTTTTCGTTATTATCTTCAAAGCAAGGCCATATAAGGCTTTTATCAAGCTTTATTATATCAAAGCCCGTATTTGCCATTTGCGACAGATTTGAATAGCCTGTTCCGAAATCGTCCATAGAAAAGCCGTAGCCCATTGTTTTGAGACGTGACATATTCAGGTCAAGAAGCTTGCCCGCCTCGACAGCCGCCGTTTCGGTGATTTCAAGATTGAAGAAGTCTGAGCTTATACCGTACTTGCTCATACAATTAAGTAAAATGTCGGGGAGCGAAATATCAACACTCTGCACGGCGGAAATGTTTACCTCTATATATTCCACGACGTATTTTTTAATATCGCTCTGTTTTGCGAAACGACAAACGCTTTCAAACACCGTGTTACCGAGTTCGGATATAAGACCCATACGTTCTGCCATCGGTATGAATATCTCAGGCGAAATAAATCCGAGGGTTTTGTTATCCTTAAGTCGTACAAGCGCTTCCGCCGATACGAATTTTTTCTTCACGGTTGAATAAATCGGCTGATAATATACTTCAAGTCCGTCGTTTTTGACCGCATATTGGAGCAGGCGCTCTACTCCCGCTAAGTAATTTATCTCATCGATTATAGCCTGACTTACAACCATTATGGAGCGCTCAGCCGTACTCTTTGAGTTTCTGATATGCGTCATAAGCTCGGTTATTTTTTCAACGCTGTCGGCATATTTCGGACACTCAATAAAAGTAAGCTTGAACGAAGTATTGACCCTTACTCCCGCAGAGGTCGAAAATTCAGCTTTGTCAAAATCCGATCTTATCAGCTTTTCACAGCAATTCTTATGCTTTACAATAAAGCTGATGCTGTTATCCGATGTATGATAATAGTCTGAACGTAATATTTCCGAAAGCTTAAGAGCAGACCAGCCGAGAATATTATATACCTCGTTTGTTCCTACCGAATTTTTGAGAAGCTCTGAATTTGTAAGAGTAAAGGTTACTACATAAAAGCTTTTTCCGTTTTCACAACGTTCTTTCAGCATCATCTCAAATGCATGGCGGTTAAGTGCGCCGATAACATCTGCGTCACTGTATTCTCTTGGGTTTTCAACCGACAGAAAAATAAATAACTGCATGAGAGATACGCCCATTGATTCAACAAGCCATGTAGGATTGAGAAACTGTTTCGATATGATACAGTGTGTATATCGAAAATCCCTCCATAAGGCTGTAAATCAGCAAAACGGACAGATATAAAGTATAGATTCTTGTTGAAAGCAATTTGATGTGCTTATTGGTGAAATAGATGACTGCTATTGTCAGCATTACACCGAATGAAACTATCTGTACTCCTAAATTCATATATTTTTCCTCCCGAATTTCTACCTTTAATTATACGTTCAAAGTCAGAAAAAGTCAAGAAAATGACCGCCCATACGGGCGGTCGGTAATATTTATAGTGTTCTGAAAAGAGTTATCAGCCAGCTACATTGCCTTCTACAAGCTGTAAAAGCATATAGCATACAATATCGGGATTCTCAACGCTCTGCATCTTTTCGATAAGCTTTGGTAAGTTTGCAGATATATCTGCATTGAAAGCTTCAAGAGCTGTGTTGTCTGAAATATCAACTGAGTTTGAGCTGTTTATTTCAGGGAGAGTATTTTCAGCATAAGCGGTTTCCTTATTTTCAGCCTTAACCGAAACAATCTCAGTGCCGTTTGTTGATACTGTAAAGTCAACAGTACCGTTGTTACCGTCCATAGCAACGTTTACCTTTGCCTCAAAGTTCATATAATCATCCATGGATACCTTGACACTGTATGTACCGTTACCGTTTGTAGCATCAAATGAATAATCAGCTGTGATTCCTGCATCTCCGTTAACGGTAAGAGAAGCTGTACCGGTGTAATTATTACCGTTTACAGTACCCTTTGCACCAACGTATAGTGAATCGCCTGCTAATGAAGCCGTCAGAGAATAATCAAACTGTGCATTGTCAGTGTATGTTACGAGAAGAAGCTCGATCTCATCGGAAATAACTATATTTCTGCCAATGATGTCGTTATCCTTGACATATACGACCATAGTAGCCATTACAGCCTTGAGTTCGTCCTCTGTTGCGTCCTTTGCAGCATCGTTTACAAGAGTCTTTATATACTGGAATGAAGCATTGTTTATACCGAGCTGTGAAAGAATATCCATTACCTTGCTTTCTTTTTCTACAGCTTCAAGTACGTCTGAGCAGAAATCAACAACCTTTTCCGTAGTGAAATCAATTGTATACGATGTGCAGTTTACGGTAGAGTCTGCTGTCTTTAATGTATCTGACTTATTTTCAACGCTTGTAAAGTTGTCGAAATAAGCTTCTGTGATAATGTCAATTACCTTATTGAGTGTTTCTTCATCGATATTCTTCAGTATTTCTTCATAATTTGTCGATGCAGAAGGAGCTTCCGCTACATCTGAAACGGTAAGAATATCACTGAAATCAGAGCTGCCTGATGAAATATCCTTAACAGAAGAAGCTATTTCCTTGAGGTCCATTACTATGTATTTGTCTGAAAGCTCAGGAATACTGATATAGAATTTTTCACCTGATAACCATAAATTAGATGTAAGGTAAGTATTACCGCCTGCGCTGAAAGTATATGAACCGCTCATCTTGTCGGCTGAGCTGTCAACGTTGCTCTTTGCAGTGATGACTGTGGGAGCAAAATCATAATCCATACCCGTTAAATCCTTTGATACGGTTACGGTCAATGTCTGCTCAACGCCTGTCTTTACATCCTTGGCGCTGTTGAATAACTCATCTGCTTTCTTTTCGGCTACCGCAAAATAGTTTCTTTCCAATGTTTCATAGCTTCCGCCGTTGTTTTTAAACAGATTCAGGCAAGCAAAAACGACACCGCCTGCAACTATTGCAACTGCAAGGATAACAAGAATTATCGGAAGAACCTTGTTCTTTTTCTTGGGAGGTACTACTGTAAAGTTACCTGCATCGTAAGTCGACATACCGGGCTGAGTAAACTGACCCTGAGCCTGTGCAAACTGAGCCTGCTGATTGAACTGCGACTGCGCCTGCTGGTTGAACTGAGGCTGTGCCTGTTCAGGCTGCTGTGGTTGATCACTGAATTCGTTCAGTGCCTGCTGCCAGTTGGGCTGCTGTTCATTCATATTATTATTTTCCATGATGCGTCCTTTCAAGATGTGAATTGATATATTTCCTGCTTAACATATTAAACACGGTTTCACCGCATTTTCACATTACATTTTATCATACCGATAATAAAAAAGCAAGTCGGCAATATAAAAATTATATGGCAATCGACTGATTTTCAGCCGATGTTAAAATGTTTATCACAAATATGCCGTTCATTTGGCTATTGTAACCAAAAGAAAACGGCTGTAAGAGCTAAGCTTACAACCGTCATTGCAGGTTTACTGCATATACAATCGCATTAAATCAATTTATGTTTTGCTTTCAAGGTCAATATACGCTCTGCGCGTTCCTCAATACGGCTTATACTTATTTCTCCGTTGTTCACGCCATTCAGCACTCCGTTGAAGGCCTTTTCGAGGCTTTCGGGCATGAGAATAATATCTGCACCTGCCTTTACAGCCATCACAGCCGCTATATCGGACGTATAGGTGTCAGCCACCGCTCCCATAGCCATAGAGTCCGTAATTACCACTCCGTTGTATCCGAGTTCATCACGCAATTTACGGGTGATGATTTCATAAGACAGCGAGGAGGGCAATTTGTCCAAAGAAGTGACGGTAATATGCGATACCATTACTGTATCAGCCTTATCAAGAGTGGAAATGAACGGTACAAGCTCACAGGCTTTAAGCTCGTCCCACGACTTATCAACGCTAACATATCCCGAATGTGTGTCGTCCTTTGTATCACCGTGACCCGGAAAATGCTTGAGTGTTCCTATCATGCCGCTTTTATGCATACCGTCAAGCTGTGCAGATACCATTTTACCGACCGTAACAGGGTCACCGCCGTATGAGCGGTCGCCTATCACTATATTGTCGGGATTTGTGTTTACATCTGCTACAGGTGCGAAATCATAATTAAAGCCAATCTTTTTAAGATAAAAGCTTATCTGCCTGCCGACCTCCTCCGCCTTTGCAGGATCATTGGTTTTTCCCACTTCCGCCATGCGCTTATAGCTTGCTACATCGAAAAATCCTGAATTTGCGACACGGGAAACATCGCCGCCTTCTTCGTCAACAGAAATAAAAAGCGGATATTTGCTGTTGCTTTGCAAATCGGAAATAAATCTCGGCAGTTGCTCTGCTCCCGTGATATTTTTTGCCGAAAACGGCTATTCCTCCCACAGGATATTTTTCCAGATTCTCACGCATTACCTCTGTCATAGTATCGACTGCCTGTGCGGTTTCGTCATTTTCGCTTACGGTAAGAGTCTCAGGACGGACAATAAACATCTGACCGATTTTTTCTTCAATGGTCATTTTATCCATAAGCGATCTTGCTTTTTCAAATGCAGCTTTATCATCAATTGTCTGAGATTCCGAAGTATTCTCACCGTTGTCTGTTATTTGTACTTTTGCGGAGCATGACGAGAGAAAAACAATGCAAAGTGAAAGCAGTATTATTGTTGTATTTTTTATAAGCTTCATCATAATATCACTTCTGTGCCATACACAGC
>CAVJKI010000170.1:0-4799 GCA_963649995.1 Sodaliphilus sp. | reverse complement strand
ACGTTATTCGTAGGGGAGGGGCTTGCCCCTCCTTAAATATTTCTTTGAATAAAATACATACTATGATCAAAGCAAAACCAATGATATTGCCGATGATTTTGCTGGAGGGGCAAGCCCCTCCCCTACAAAAAGTGCCAAAGATACATTATCTGCACCAAGAAGATTATTGTTGATTTTGATATAAAATAAAGGGATACCTTGAAAACGGGTATCCCTTTATTTTATGCTGTTTTCAATTAGTTAAATCGACAAACACAAGCTCAGGACGATTGAATATCCTCGGTATCGCTATCAAGGTTGACGGCTTCCACAGCCCTCTGCTGACTACATGGGCGGTGTCGCCGTGCATATAAACGCCTGCCGTGTATTTTGGAAATACTCCCTGCCCCGGTGCAAACACACCGTCTATAAGTCCGGGTATTCTCCATTGACCGCCGTGAGCATGACCTGAGAGAACTATATCGAAGTTGCCTTTCAGATATTCGTCTATCTGCTCAGGAAAGTGTGCGATCAGTATTCTTGTGCGCTTGCTGTCCTTTTCCGAGGTCACGGCTTCAAGCTGATTTACAAGCTCGCCGTTTACCTCATCGTAAGTGTGAGCGTCATAGATACCGCATATTTCTATTTCATTTCCCTTTACGTCAATTACAGTACCGTTACCCTCAAGAACAGTAACGCCGAAATCTGCCATCTGCTGTTTTATCCGTGCGCTGTCGCCTCTTGCGTTCTCATGGTTTCCGATAGTGTAGAAGCATGGGTAGCGCTTTACGAGATATTTTACAAGAATATATGAGTTTTCGGGAAGAAAGTCCTGTGTTTTGTCGGCTAAATCACCGCCGAATATGACTATATCGGGCTTTGCAAGCTCTACAGCATTGATAAGCTCCGTTTGACCTTTGCCGAAAAGACTGTTGTGCAGATCGGAAACAAATGCTATTCTTAACGATGAGGACAGCTTGCTGTCCTTTATTTCGTAAGTTGTCGTCTGTAGCCTCATGTCACAGGCAACAAGACCTAAAGCGGTGATCGCTATTCCCGCAACGCCTGCAATACAGCCGACTTTTATTCTTTTCTTTGTCTTTTTTGTAAGCGTAATATCACCTCTTAATATCCGCCTGAGCCGTCAAGGCTGGGATCATTCTCTATCCAGCTTTCAACCTTGATAACCTTATATTCGTTTTCCGTCTGACGTATGTATACGTCCTTTATACCTGCGTTTATGATAAGGCGCTTGCACATTGAGCAAGGCTCAACATCGCCGCAAAGCGTGCCGCCCGAAGTCATCTCATGACAGGCAAGGAACAGTGAAGCGCCTATCATATCTGTTCTTGATGCGCTGATTATGCAGTTTGCTTCGGCGTGTACCGAGCGGCAAAGCTCATAGCGCTGACCCTTCGGAACATTCAGCCTTTCACGGGTGCATATACCGAGGTCACAGCAGTTTTTAAGTCCTCTCGGAGCGCCGTTATAGCCTGTTGCAATAATCTCATCGTTATGTACTATTATTGCACCGAAATTTCTGCGCAGGCAGGTGCCTCGCTCACAGACCGTTTCGGCTATATCAAGGTAGTAATTTATCTTATCTCGTCTTTCCATAATTGAGCCTTTCTGAAAAATAGATTTAGCTTATACTAAAATTAATATAACACAAACACCGCCTGTTTGTCAATTGAAAACAGCAGGTATAAATATGAAAAACCGCCGTAAAAGCAAATCACGACGGTACAGCTTGTAGAAAAAGTCTATTTTTTAAAGAACGGAACAAGTTCTATATCCCCATCCCCAAACCCCTTCCCCTCGGGAAGGGGCTATATTACTGGGGCTACCGCCCCTTGCCCCTGTTGGGGGCTACGCCCCTCAACCCCATTTTTTAATAACGATAGAAGTTTTTCGACAGACTGAACCGCCGTGAAAGCAAATCACGGCGGTAAGTATTAATCTGTTTTCTTTGCGTCGGGGAGCATATATTTTTCACTGAAAATCGTGAACTTTCTGCGGAACTCCTCGTTATTTGTAGCCTTGAGGTCGCTGATATAGCTGTGAGTATCAAAGCTGTTGTCATGTATCTGTATCATACAGACCGCAATGTTTGAGCAGTGGTCTGCAACTCTTTCGTAATTCGTGATAAGGTCGGTCAGTACAAAGCCCATCTCAATTGTACATTTGCCCTTACGCAGACGCTTGATGTGTCTGTTTCTTATCTCGGTACGCAGATTGTCGATTACCTCCTCAAGAGGCTCTACCGACTTTGCCTGTTCAATATCGCCATGCTCGAATGCCGTTATTGCAGTGTCGAGGATTTCATTTAAAGCACCGTTGAAAATGTGTATTTCCTCAACAGCCTTCTTTGAGAATGAAAGACCCTTTGCGTGCATTTCCTTTGCACATTCGCAGATGTTTACCGCATGGTCGGAAATACGCTCAAAGTCACTTATGCAGTGCAGAAGCATATTTACCGTCTGGCTGTCGCCGGTGGTAAGGTTCTTTGAGCCGAGCTGTAACAGATAACTGCCGAGCTTGTCCTCATAGACGTCGACCTTTTCTTCATTTTCGTTTACTATCTCGACATCACGGTCGTTATATTTGGATATAAGCCCCATTGAAAGCTTTAATGTATCTCTTGCACAGTCTGCCATTCTTACAGCTATTGACTTGCACTGTTCAAGTGCTACGGAAGGAGTAGCAAGAAAACGGGGATCAAGTATCTGGAACTCATCTGTGGGACCGTTGTCGTTTTTCTTGTCGCGTACTGAGATATATGCGAGCTTTTCAAGCAGCTTCATGAACGGTAACCAGACTATCGTTGCGAAGATATTGAATGTGCTGTGCAGAATTGCAATTCCTGCCTGGTTTGCAGGCTCAGTGAAGAACTCAAACGGGAATATTGCGTTTATCGCATAGAACAGTAGCATAAATACTATCGTACCGATAAGGTTGAAATAAAGGTGGACCAGTGCGGCACGCTTTGCATTCTTGTTTGCGCCGATCGCAGAAAGCAGTGCGGTAACGCAGGTACCTATATTCTGTCCCATTATTATCGGAAGTGCAATATTGTAATGAACTGCGCCTGTTGCACACATAGCCTGGAGAATACCGACAGATGCCGATGAACTCTGGATAACGGCTGTAAGCACAGCACCTGCAATAACACCAAGTACGGGGTTTGAGAACATGGTAAGAATATGTGTGAACTGCTCATTATCAGCAAGCGGCTTAACAGCGGCACTCATTGTTTCCATGCCGAACATAAGTATTGCAAAACCCATAAGGATAGTGCCTATATCCTTTTTCTTGCTTGATTTTGACAGCATAATGAGGAAAATACCTATTATCGCAAGTACGGGCGTAAATGATGACGGCTTAAGCATCTGCATGAATACGCTGTCGCCTTCAATACCCGTCAGTGATAACAGCCATGATGTCATTGTAGTACCTATATTGGCGCCCATGATAACACCGACCGCTTGCGACAGCTTCATAATGCCTGAGTTTACGAAACCGACTACCATTACAGTGGTTGCCGATGACGACTGAATTACTGCTGTGACTAATGTGCCAAGTGCAATGGCCTTGAACGGGTTGGAGGTCATTTTTTCGAGAATACGTTCAAGACGGCTTCCCGAAAGCTTTTCAAGTCCCTGTCCCATGGCGTTCATGCCGAACAGGAACATAGCAAGTCCTCCGACCATAGTCAGAATACCGAAAATGTCCATAGTTTTCCTTTCCAGACTTGTCTTCTTTTGGCTTACGTCCTTTACCGCAGGGGAAAGCGGCGAGGAGCTTCTTTTGTTCTTTCTGCTTTTACGATATAATATATCATTATCCTTTGACAGACCTTAAAATAAATTTAAGATATGTTTACGGGAATTTTACTCAAAATACACAGACTTATCCCCGTGAATAAGGCTTTCGTCTTATACGGGGTGTCCGCTTTTATTAAGTTTATATTACCGCAAGTGTGAATACGACCGTACCGAATGTGAATTCTACAGGTATTGTGAGCGTTAACTTTGATTTTATACTGCTAATAGCAGACGCTGTGGTTGTTTCCTGCGGATTCAGACCAATCTCCTTGCCGGTCGTTTCTGAAATGTTGACGTTGTAAAGACCGTTGCTGAGATTAAGGAATTCGCTTATAACGTCC
This sequence comes from Sodaliphilus sp., assembly GCA_963649995.1. Lineage (GTDB taxonomy): Bacteria > Bacillota > Clostridia > Oscillospirales > Ruminococcaceae > Ruminiclostridium_E. The sequence goes on along the minus strand of CAVJKI010000170.1, from coordinate 655 downwards.
TTTGCGTATTCGCTGTCGGTTACTTCTTCCTCGGCAAAGCGGCTTGCAAATACAGCGGCTGTCTTGCTGTCGGCTGTTATAGCAGAAACCGCATTGAAATCGCCGCAAAGCTCCTGTATAACAGCTGTATCATTGCTGTCTGTTACAGCTGTCTGTAACGGTGTGAAATCATCGCCGACAAAACGGATAAGATTCTTGAACAGAACATTTACATATTCCGAGCAGTAGTCCTTATATTCGCCTTCAATTGCAAAGAAGGAAGAAATAACGTTTTCTGTTTTCTGATTGTCCTCGTTGCTGAAGTCCTTGTCGGTAAGTCCGTTTTCATTTTTATAGTCATTGAGAACGGTCTCAAATTCTTCGTTTGTGAGGCAGCCCATGTCAACAAGTGCCTGTCCGAGTAAAAGACAGCCTGTTTTCTGGCTTGAAAGGAGTTCTTCGACCTGTGCTTCGGTAAGATAGCCCATTTCAACGGCTATATCGCCGATTCTCTTATCGACCGTAGCCTGCTTCTTATGTACTGCGTCAACCTGCTTTGCTGTCATGTAGCCCGCATTTATTGCAAGCACGCCGAGCTTTACTCTTGTAGTATCCTTCTTTTCAAGAGCAATACGGAGGTTAGCGGGGGAAACGATCTTCTTGTTCAACAGGTAGC
>CAVJKI010000169.1:0-4816 GCA_963649995.1 Sodaliphilus sp. | reverse complement strand
CAGCACTGCCGCTCAGGATATTTCGTATGACAGCCGCAACGATAATTATTATGTCAAATCAAAAACAGACGATGAGATCAGAATGGCAATTTCGGGCGAAACAAACGAGCTTTCATATTACATAGGTGCAAACTACAAAACCGTAGACTTTGCATATCTTGACAGTCTTGTATACGGCGATAACATATCGGGAGATATTTATGATGTGTACGGAGTAACTCCCGCTTTTTTCGATTATTACAATATCACGGTCGCACAGGGCAGGCTGTTCTCTGATGATGAATACGGCGGTGACGGCAATAACATTCCCGTTGTAGTCGGAAGCACAGCCGCAGACGGATATTCCGTAGGATATAAATATCTCGATAAATACGAAATAGTCGGCATTCTGAAGCCCGGACAATATACATATTGGATGTACAGCGATATGGTGGCAACATCTGTTGACACGGCAGTATATATGCCGATAATGAGCAAGGAATTTCTTAAAGAAAACGGTATCGATTACCCCACACAGCTTATTTTTGCGGAAAATAAAAACGCACTTTCGGCGATCAACGAAAAAGCCGCAGAGCTTGGCATCTACGGCTATAATTTCGTTTCACTGAACGATATGATAAAACAGCGCTCCGATACATTTTTACAAAACAGCATGATTATGATCATAATCGGAGCGATAATACTTGTGCTTTGTCTTCTGAGCCTTATCGAAACCATGCTCACATATGTCAGAAAAAATATATCCGAGCTTCTTATACACGTCATATGCGGCGCTACAATAAACGATATTATTTTAAGGGTCGGAGCGGGAGCATTTTTCGCGGTATTTTTAAGCGGCGTGATAATGGCTGTGATCCTGCACACGTTGACAGCAACTATTGCGATAATTATCACCGGAATGATTGCTATAATCGTTTCTCTTATACCTGTTGTAACAACATTGAAAAAGAAGTCGCTTATAATCGCCGTGAAGGAGGAAAAGCTATGATAAGCGTAAAAAATCTCACAAGAAATTTCTCGTCGGGCGAGGCTGAGGTCAAGGCACTGAAAGGCGTAAGCTTCGATATAAACAGCGGCGAGCTTGTCGCGATAATAGGAAAAAGCGGAAGCGGAAAATCCACCCTGCTGAATATCCTCGGACTGCTCGATAAGCCGACTGACGGCGAATATGCGATAAACGGCAAAAACGTATCTTCTGTCAGAGAAAAACAGCAAGCCGAGCTTCGCAACGCCGTTATCGGCTTTGTGATACAGGACTTTGCACTGGTCGAAAAATACACGGTAAAGCAAAACGTGCGCATACCTCTGATATATTCAAAAAAGCAGATCGACAAGGAAAAAGCGGTAAAGCTTGTCTTGCAGAAGGTCGGACTGTCCGATAAAATATCAACTCCCGTATTCAAGCTTTCGGGCGGTCAGAAGCAAAGAACGGCGATAGCAAACGAGCCTGAGATCATACTTGCGGACGAGCCGACAGGCGCTCTTGACAGCGATACAGGCGATGAGATAATGGGTATTTTCGAAGCGCTCAGCCGTGAGGGAAAGACTGTCATCATTGTGACCCACGACAGGGATATTGCAATGCGTTGCACAAGGATAATCGAGATAGCGGACGGAGTTATAATAAGCGACAGGAAAAACGTAATCTAATCACCATAAATTTCATCTTATATTTAAAATTTCTCCGAACATAATAATGTTGCAAGGTCAAAAGGACCTGCATAACAAATACGGAGGAAAACAACAATGGCTAGTACTAATAAAAAGAATAAGGCAGCATTAAACAGCATCAAGATGCAGGCTGCAAGCGAAGTAGGCGTCCCCCTTAAGGACAACGGCTACAACGGCGACCTTACTTCAAAGCAGGCAGGTTCAATCGGTGGTCAGATGGTAAAAAAGATGATTGAATCTTACGAAATGTCAAACCAGCAGTAACCTGAAACATTAAAAAAGCCCGATGTCATTACGGTGGCATCGGGCTTTTGCGGTGTTCGGAACGCTGTCTTTTAAAAGCTATCGGCGACCCTGTTTTTCAGACGCAGTGCAAACAGCTGTATATAGCCGGAGCTTATGAAAGAAATCCGCTTAAAAAATGCAAAATATCGAAAAAACATATTGAACTTTTTTAAGAATAGTGATATAATTTTTTTGTACAATCAGTCGGTATTGCAAGCGGGACAGAATTTTTTATTTTGCAAAGCTTATACTGAAAGGGAAGCTCCCTACGCTTGCATAAGGCAGACGAGCTGCCGCTATGGCGGAAATTACGGCGATAAACTCGCTTTCAGGAAGGAATGGTTTTACAATGGAAATCAAAATTGAAAAAACTAAAACACCTAAGGCAAAGCCCGTTGACGAAACAAAGCTCGGTTTCGGTCACATCTTTACCGATCATATGTTCATTATGGAATATGACGAGGGTAAGGGCTGGCATGACGCAAGAATAGTCCCCTACGGAGATATTTCACTTTCACCTGCCGCTATGGTTCTTCACTACGGACAGGAAATCTTTGAGGGTATGAAGGCATACAGAACTCCCGACGGAAACATTCAGTTCTTCCGCCCCGAAGAAAACTTCAAGAGAATGAACATCTCGGCTGAGCGTCTTGTTATTCCTCAGCTTAACGTTGACGACTGCTTACAGGCTCTCCATGAGCTGGTAAAGATAGATGCGGACTGGGTACCTCATACAGACGGTGCTTCACTTTACATACGTCCGTTCATATTCGCCGCTGATCCGTTCCTCGGCGTCCGTCCCGGCGAAAAATACTACTTCATAATAATCATGTCACCCTCAGGCGCATATTACGCTTCAGGTCTTGACCCCGTTAATATCTATGTTGAAACAAACTATGTCCGTGCGGTAAGAGGCGGTATGGGCTTCACAAAGACAGGCGGTAACTACGCCGCATCTCTCATCGGTCAGGACGAGGCTCACAAGCAGAACTACTCACAGGTACTGTGGCTTGACGGTGTTGAGCGTAAGTATGTTGAAGAAGTAGGCGCTATGAACATCTTCTTCGTAATTGACGGCGAGGTCGTTACTCCCGCACTCCAGGGATCTATACTTTCGGGTATCACAAGAAAGTCATCTATAGAGCTGTGTAAGAAGTGGGGACTTAAGGTAAGCGAAAAGAGAATCACAATACAGGAGATCGCTGACGCTTACGATGCAGGCAAGCTGAACGAGGTATTCGGTACAGGTACAGCCGCTGTTATCTCACCTGTAGGCCACTTAAAGTGGGGCGATAAGGTTATGCTTATCAACGACAACAAGATCGGACCTATCTCACAGCGTCTTTACGACACAATGACAGGTATGCAGTACGGCAAGCTCCCCGATGAAATGGGCTGGATCGAGCGCCTGTAAGGTGTAATAAATTCCGACCTTTCTGTACAGCAAAACGGTCGGAGGCAAACACTATTTAAAACGAATTATATGCAGACAAGCACGACAGCGCAGATACGTTGCCGTGCCATGCTTTTAATGCAAAACAGGAAAGGAAATTTCGCACATGAAAAATACTGAAAAAACCATGGATAAGCTCGTTGCTCTGTGCAAGGGCAGAGGCTTTATATATCCCGGCAGTGAGATATACGGAGGACTTGCAAACACATGGGATTTCGGACCTCTCGGCGTTGAGCTGAAGAACAACATCAAGTCCGCATGGCGTAAAAAATTCATACAGGAGTGCAAGTACAACGTAGGTCTTGACAGTGCTATCCTCATGAACCCTCAGACATGGGTAGCATCAGGTCACATCGGCGGATTTTCCGATCCTCTTATGGACTGCAAGGCTTGTAAAACACGTCACAGAGCCGATAATCTTATCGAGGACTTTGACGGCACAAACTGTGCAGGCTGGTCAAACGAGCAGATGATGGATTATATCCGTGAAAAGGGTATCACCTGCCCCAACTGCGGCAAGGCTGATTTCACAGACATAAGACAGTTCAACCTCATGTTCAAGACTTTCCAGGGCGTTACAGAGGACTCAAAGAGCGAGCTTTACCTCCGTCCCGAAACAGCGCAGGGTATCTTCGTAAACTTCATGAATATCCAGCGTACAACCCGTAAAAAAGTACCTTTCGGCGTTGCACAGGTAGGTAAGTCGTTCAGAAACGAAATCACTCCCGGTAACTTCATCTTCCGTGTAAGAGAGTTTGAGCAGATGGAGCTTGAATTCTTCTGCAAGCCCGGCACAGACCTTGATTGGTTTTACTTCTGGAAGGACTACTGCAAGAAGTGGCTTCTCTCCCTCGGCATAAACGAAGAAAACTTAAGACTGCGTGACCACGATCAGGAGGAGCTTTGCTTCTACTCAAAGGCTACAACCGACTTCGAGTATCTGTTCCCGTTCGGCTGGGGCGAGCTGTGGGGCGTTGCGGACAGAACAGACTACGACCTTACACAGCACATCAAGACAAGCGGTCAGAAAATGGAATATTTCGACCCCGAAACAAACGAAAAGTACGTTCCTTACGTTATCGAGCCTTCGCTCGGTGTTGAACGTCTGTTCCTTGCCGTTATCACAGAAGCTTATGATGAGGAACAGCTTGAGGACGGCACAACAAGAAACGTTATGCACTTCCACCCTTACCTTGCTCCCGTCAAGGCGGCAGTTCTGCCCCTGTCAAAGAAGCTTGCCGACAAGGCAGGCGAGATCGCAGACGAGCTGTCAAAGTACTTCTGCGTTGACTATGACGATGCAGGCGCTATCGGTAAGAGATACAGAAGACAGGACGAGATCGGTACTCCCTTCTGCATCACATACGACTTCGACAGCGTTGAGGACGGTTGCGTAACAGTCCGTGA
>CAVJKI010000168.1:3964-4825 GCA_963649995.1 Sodaliphilus sp. | reverse complement strand
ACAAATTCTATCTGATGTCTTTCTTGTTTTCCTGTTTTCAGCACCTTTCATCACCGTATTTATTATACCACATATCAATGAAAAAGCCAAGCAAAAATGCTTGGCTTTTTCGACAGTCTGTATAAAAGTATACGGTTTGAAAAAATTCAATTATGTCTGATAATACGAATTAAAAATGCACAAAAATTGCTAATTTATTTTGTGAATTTAGACGAAAGTGTCAGTTCTCTGTAAAACATCTTGCAAATTACAGCCGATTTCGCTATAATAGAACTATATAAAGAACGGCATCGGCAGACAGAAACAGTTATGAGTACCGCAGCTTTATAATTTGTGTGTAGAAAGAGTATAAAGGAGAGAAAATCAATGGCAGTTACACTTAACGACAAGTACCTTAAGGGCGTTGTAAACGCTGATGAGCTTAAGGGCATGGAGCCTATGGTTAAAGCCGCTCACGAGATGATCGTGAACAAGAACGGCTTAGGAAATGACTTTTTAGGCTGGGTAGATCTTCCCGTAAACTACGACAAGGAAGAATTTGAGAGAATCAAGAAGGCTGCGGCTAAGATAAAGGCTGACAGCGAGGTACTTCTCGTTATCGGTATCGGCGGCTCTTACCTCGGTGCAAGAGCGGCTATCGAGCTTTTAAGAAGCACACTTTACAACTCGCTCGCTAAGGATACACCCAAAATATTCTTTGCAGGAAACAGCATAAGCCCTACATACTTAAACGAGATAATCGAGCTTGTTAAGGATAAGGACTTCTCTGTCAACATTATATCAAAGTCCGGCACGACAACCGAGCCTGCACTTGCATTCAGAGTATTCAGAGAAATGCTTGAAGAAAAGTACGGCAAGGAA
>CAVJKI010000168.1:0-3954 GCA_963649995.1 Sodaliphilus sp. | reverse complement strand
AGACAAGGCAAGGGGAACACTTAAGGAGCTTGCAGACGCTGAGGGTTACGAAACATTCGTTATTCCCGATGATGTCGGCGGACGTTTCTCAGTTCTTACAGCAGTAGGTCTGCTTCCCATCGCTTGCGCAGGCTGTGATATAGACGCACTTATGGCAGGCGCTGCAAAGGCAAGAGAGGACTTTTCTGTATGCGATATTGAAAAGAACGATTGCTACAAGTACGCCGCACTGCGTAACGTACTTTATAATAAGGGCTACAAGGTAGAAATGCTGGTAGCTTATGAAAACTCATTTGCTATGATGAACGAATGGTTCAAGCAGCTGTTCGGCGAGAGCGAGGGCAAGGACGGCAAGGGCTTGTTCCCATCATCGGCTACTTTCTCAACCGACCTTCACTCACTCGGTCAGTTTATCCAGGACGGCTCAAATATCCTGTTTGAAACAGTAGTTCACATTGCAAAGGCTCAGAAGGACTTCTTCTTAAAGAATGATCCTACAAACGGCGACGGACTGAACTTCTTATCAAATCAGAATATGTCAGTCGTAAATCAGAAGGCTTACGAAGGTACAATAATCGCTCACACAGAGGGCGGCACACCCAATATGGTTCTTGAAATGCCCGAAGTAAACGAGAGCGAGCTTGGCTATCTCATCTACTTCTTCGAGAAGGCTTGCGCAGTATCAGGCTATCTGCTCGGTGTAAATCCGTTCAACCAGCCCGGCGTTGAGAGCTACAAGAAGAATATGTTCGCACTTCTCGGTAAGCCCGGCTACGAGGACGCTAAGGCAGCCCTCGAAGCCAAGATAGGCTAAGGATAATAAATCGTGCTGTGTGACCGCAATCGGCCGAAGCGAAAGCGGTCGGGCAGATGATTTTTATTATATTAAACGGCGACTCTGCCGTAAAAATACGGAGGACTTTACAATGATTAAACTTATAGCAGGAAAAAAGGGAACAGGCAAGACTAAGTTACTTATAAACGCTATTCACGATGCTGAGCAGGCAAGCAAGGGTAATGTTGTTGCTATTCAGATCGGTTCTTCCCTCAACATAGACATCTATCACAAGGTACGTCTTGTAAATATTGAAGACTACAACATCAGCAACTACGACGAGATGGCCGGCTTTATCGCAGGTATTCTCGCTTCTGACTATGACTGCACAGACATCTTTGTTGACGGTATTCTTAAGATATGCGGCAGAGATATGGAAAAGATCGGCGCTATGTTTGATAAGATCGCTACAGTAAGCGGCGAGAACACTCACGTTACATTCACAATATCTGCCGAGGTAGCTGACCTCACAGAAAATATTAAAAAATATCTCAAATAAGTGTTGACAAATTTTGATTTTTGTAGTATAATATCACTCGTGTTAACTTAGACGATGATAAATCGGCTTAAATTTGAGATAATGAACAACAGAGGGGGGTGCTAAAATGGCAGTTCCAAAGAGAAAAGTATCTAAGGCAAGACGTGACAAGAGACGTTCACAGGTATGGAAGCTATCTGCACCTGCATTCTCACGTTGCCCTCAGTGCGGCGAGTTAAAGCTCCCTCACAGAGTTTGTGGCAATTGTGGTTATTACAAGGGTAAGGAAGTTATCGCTCATAAGGAAGCGTAATTGCTTGTAAACGCAAACATTGTGGCAGTATGTCAGAAATGACCTACTGCCTTTTTGTTTTTCTTCATTTTTGTTGACGATTGCGCTGTAAAAGTGTATAATATATATGTATGCTCAGTTGCAGGAGAATTTCAAAGAAAGGGCTGATAGAGTGGCTGTAAGGATAACCTCGGTCGATAAAGGTTCTCCCGCCGATAAGGCAAGGATAAAAGCGGGCGAAAGTCTTGTTTCGATCAACGGTAACGCTATACATGACATACTCGATTATCAGTTCTACGCTTCGGATAAAAAGCTTGTGATAGAGCTTGAAGATAAGACGGTAAAATTGAAAAAGGGCGAGTATGACGATCTCGGTCTGAATTTTGAGACTTATCTTATGGACTGTAAACAGCACTGTAAGAACAATTGCGTGTTCTGCTTCATAAATCAGCTTCCGAAGGGTATGCGTGAAACGCTGTACTTCAAGGACGACGATTCACGTCTGAGCTTTTTACAGGGCAACTATATCACTATGACCAACCTCAGTGATGAAGATGTGGACAGAATAATAAAGATGAAATTGCCGATGAATATTTCGGTGCATACGACAAATCCTGAGCTTCGTGTGAAGCTGACGAAGAATCCGAATGCGGGAAAATGCCTTGACTACCTTTATAAAATGGCGGCGGCAGGGATCGAGATAAATACTCAGATAGTGCTTTGTCCCGGACTGAACGACGGCAAGGAGCTTGAACGGACGCTCACCGACCTTTGTATGTTGTATCCGGCAGTCAAGAGTATTGCCTGTGTTCCTGTCGGAATAACCAAATTCCGTGAAAAGCTTCCTAAGCTTGAGCTTTTCAATGAAGAAACAGCAGGCAGGGCGGTTGATACGCTGGAGCTTTTCGGCGATATGATGTTTGAAAAGTATCATGACAGGGTGGTTTACGCATCGGACGAATTTTATCTGACGGCAAAGAGAAAAATGCCCGATTATGAGTTTTACGGCGATTTTGACCAGTTTGAAAACGGTGTCGGAATGTGTGCAAGCTTGCAAAAGGAATTTATCAATGCACTTGCGGATAAGCGTGAATTCAATGAAACCGATGATAAAGTACGTCACATTTCGGTGGCGACAGGCGTACTTGCTTCACCGCTTATTGATACGCTCGGCAAGATGCTGAAAGCGGATTTTCCAAACACTGTGGTTGATGTTTATACTATAAGAAACGACTTTTTCGGGGAAACGATAACTGTTGCAGGGCTTATAACGGCAGGGGATATAATAGCACAGCTTACGCCTTTTAAGGATAAGCTGGGGGAAAGACTGCTTATAACCGAGAATATGCTTAAAACTAACAGCGATATTTTCCTTGACGATAAGACGGTATCCGATGTTGAACAGGCTCTCGGAATACAGATAGTACCTGTGGCAACAGACGGATATGAGCTTCTTGACGCTATACTCGGATAATAAAGGATATATATGAAAATAAAAAAGAACACAGTTTATCTGTTATCCGCAGTTTTTGCGGCAGTGCTTGTTGCTTTGAGCTGTACGGCTTGTACGTCGGCTGAGGAGAAAGAGAAGGCAAGAGAGGATATAAGGACGGCAACGCCTGTTGTCGAAAAGTATCTTGCCGATAATTTCGGAGGCGGTCAGGTAGTCAGCATAGATTTTATGCAGTCTAAGAAATATCCCGGACCTGTGCCTGACTTTAATCAATACACAAGCGGCTATTGCAAGGCGGTTGTACGTCTTGAAAACGGTACTGAATTTAATGTGATAGTAAACGCCGAGGACGGAACCTGTTATGATAATTACCGCACCGATGATGTTATAGGCAAAGCGGTTGAAAAGATAGTTTCGCTGACCGACGGAACAAAGCCGGATGATATTGAGGTCAATGTTGCGGCAAAAGGCTTGCTCGGTACGCTCGGAAGCGGATATGAGGGCTTTTTGTCAAGAGATACAGATACGGCTGAAAAGCTGTTGGATGGCGACTACTACTTTAATTTAGTGCTGAAATACGGCAGCTCACTGAACGGGGTCGATGTGTCAGGGCTTGAAAGCACGGCGTATAAAGCAAGTATTACGGTAAGAATGTTACAGTTATCGGAATTTGCCGAAGGCGGCACAAAGCTTGATGTACTCGGAAAATCCGACAGCGATCTGACGCTTGATGAAGGTCTGCTGCATCTGTACCTGAGAGAGTGGATTCTGCTTCAGAATTTCAGAATGAGCGATGAAGAGAATTACACGCGCTTTCAGAAGAGCAATATGGTGACATATCTGCAAAAGCAGGTTGATGATCTGATTTTTGCATGGAACAGCAGTGCAGTCGATAT
>CAVJKI010000167.1:0-4834 GCA_963649995.1 Sodaliphilus sp. | reverse complement strand
GGCATGGACGATTACCTCGTTAAACCGATAACCATTCCTGATATTACCGGCATTATTGTTAAATATCTGCCTGCGGATAAAATTGAAACCGTAAGTGAACAGGTCTGATACATAGGCGGAAAGCGTACCGCCGCACTGAAAAGAGGCAATTTCTTTGGCAATCTTTGACATCAAAAACAATGAGCTTAACAAGTGCATATTGAAAGAGGGCGAAACTGAGATCACCGTGCCGCATGGAGTAACGGTTATCGGCAGGGACGCCCTTTGCGGCTTGCAGAGCGCAACCGCAGTGACCCTGCCCGATACGGTGACCGATATAGCCGACGGGGCGTTTTACGGTTGTCAGTCGCTGACGGAAATCACACTTCCCGACAGCGTGAAACGGCTTGGCAGCTGTGCTTTTGCCCAATGCAGTTCACTAAAGAGCATACGCCTTGACAGCGCCCTCACAAGCATAGGCAATTCCGCTTTCTGGGGGTGTTCAAGCCTTGAAAGCATAAGCGTTCCGCACGGTGTTGCTAAAATAGGGTATAACCTGTTCGGCGGTTGCCTGTCGCTGAGTGCGGTTACGCTTCCTGACAGCGTTACAGAGCTTGACGAAAGGTCGTTCAAGGAGTGCGTAAAGCTCAGCTGTATTACGCTTCCAAATGGGCTTAAAAGCATAGGAAATATGGCGTTTCTCAATTGTCACAGCCTTCGATCCGTGTATATCCCCGACAGTGTCACAAGCATAGGTGAAAAGGCGTTTTTCATGTGTGACAGCTTGTCCGGGCTTACGATTTCCGACCGTGTAAATTCTGTCGGAGGCGATGCCTTTTCAGACTGCGGAAGTGTTGTTGTGAGAAGTGCGGAGAGCGGAGAAACGCTGTATAAAGCGGTAACGCAGACAGACGGCTCATCGGCATACAATTTTATATTGCGTAATATCTGGGGCGAAAACGGCTTCGACTTTGCGGCGCAGGACAGTTATTTTCCTGCTGTCGGCAGTGATACGCTCCGATATAAAATAGCGTTTTCAAGGCTTATGTACAAGGCAAAGCTGAGCCTTGAGGCTGAGCGGATGTATGTTGATTTTCTGCATAGCAATGCGAAGGAAGCCGTTCAATACTGTATAGGCAGTGACAATGAGGAACTGATACGGCAGTGTGACCTGCTCGGCTTGATTACTGCGGATAACATTTCACAACTGATTTCCTATGCCGATGAATGTCACAATACAGCCGTAACCGCAATTCTTCTTTCGGTTGCCGACAGGCTGAAGGCTGATAATAAAACAGTAGATCCGCTGTCGGAGCTTGAGCTGTAGAAAACGGATTTTCCCTGCTATTCAGAGCTTAATACAACGGTTTGATAAAGGAAGTGATATTACGGACAAGGAATATAATGCGGCAAAGGAGCGTGCAGAAAGGCTCTCACAGCTTGCAACGGATATATTAATGCTGTCACGCAATACGCTTGCGGTCAGCCTGAGATTCCTTGACAGTGCAATCAATATGCTTTTGCTGAAGCCGAGTATCATTACCGATACAGTGTCGACAAACGGCAGATATATTTTCTATGATGAGAGCTTCATACTTAAAAGCTATAAGGCAGGCGCTAATCTTACCCAAGCTCGGCATACAGTCGATAAGCACATAGTCGTAATTCTTTTTAACCTCATTCACATAGGTTTTCAGGACACGCTCTCGGCTCATGGCATTGATAAGCCTGACCTCGAAGCCCGACAATTCGATATTGGACGGTAGCAGGTCAACGCCCTCGCTATGGTGTAAAATGCCCTGCGAAGCATCAATGGGTTTGTCGTTGATGATGTTCTGCATCACGGTAGAGAGCATGACGGGTAAATCATCAGGTCTGCTATACCCCAGAGCCATCGTGAGGTTTGCCTGTGCGTCTGCGTCAATCAGAAGTACCTTTTTGCCCTGCCTTGCAAGCCCGACGCCTAAGTTGACCGCCGTGGTGGTCTTGCCCACGCCGCCTTTCTGGTTGGTTAAAGCAATCACTTTGCAATTTGACATGGATGCGTCCTCCTTTCTCATAGATTTAGCCACTTTGTCAGGGTGGCTATGTAACCGTACCAGAGAACGCAGTTTGATGAACAACGCAAAAAAGCCGCCTACTCTTAAAATCAATAAGAATAAGCGGCTTCGTGGTAATCTGCCTTAGACATATTCAATTTTCATTCTCTTTATGGGGGCGTTCATCACTCGGAAGATGATTTCGTCCACGGGGTCGGTATATCTGCCTTGTCTGATAAGCTGATTTTTCAGTTCCACAAGGCTATGTAATAACAATCGTCTTTCTTCGCTGTCCAGATACAAGTGGGTTTTCTTTTCTCTCATATACAGCACCGTCCTTTCCTGCTTTCATTATATAAGGAAACGGCAGGCTGCTCAAATGTGAAAAAGCGTACCACTATTTCTAATGATACGCTTCTCTCCTTAGATAACCTCAAAATGCTTTAGGGCATCTTTGATTGCTTCAACCTTTTCTGATGTTGGGTGTTTCCTCGGCTGTTTCAATTCCTCCACCGCATTAGGGGCATCGTACATCGGTAAGCCTAAATCCCGCTTTACCTCTGCAATGTATGCGGTATGTACTTTGAAGCCGTATTTTGCTTCTATGTACTCCTTAATCATCTTGTAGGTAACACGCTCTTTTGGCTTATATGCGGCGGCTCTCTTAGCAATATTATCAAGCGGCACTTTGCCTTCTCCCTCGCCAAACTCGACTTTTACATTGATTACGCTGTCAGGTTTTTTGTGGGAAAGCATTACAACCGTCTCCGTATGCCTCGTATGCGGAAACATATCAAACGGCTGAATATCGGTTATCCTGTACTTTCTTACAAGCGTTTTCAGATCCCTTGCCTGTGTTGCGGGATTACACGATATATAAACTATTCTTTCGGGTGCGATTTTCACAAGAGAATTTAAAAACTTTCTGTCCGCTCCTGCTCTTGCAGGATCAAGTATTACGGCGTTGTAATGCGTGCCGAGCTTTGCTTTCTTCTCTAAAAATTCGCCTGCGTCGCCACGGTTGAAAGCAATGTTGCGTGTAAGTCCGTTTTCGTGACAGTTTTTTACCGCATCACGGACTGCGGCGGCATTGTATTCTATACCCTGTACCTGCTTTACATAGTCCGACGCTATTATTCCTATCGTGCCTATTCCACTGTAAGCGTCAAGCAGTATGTCGTTCTTTGTAAGCTGTGCCGCTTTTATTGCGTAATCATACAGCTTTTCGGTCTGTGCGTGGTTTATCTGATAGAAAGACTGCGGAGAAATTCTGAACTTCTTACCGCAAAGAATATCTGTTATGTACCCATCGCCGTAAAGTACCTCGTTCCTATCGCCGAGGGTTAGCATTTCGGGAGTGCGGTTTACCGAGAATGTCACGGTTGTAATATCGGGAAACTGCTTAATAAGCGCCTTTACAAAGTCGTGCTTTTTAGGGAACATTGAGCTTCCGCCGACAAGAGTTACAAGTATTTCGCCCGTGTTCTTTCCGACACGGACAAGCACATGGCGTAAAAATCCACGCTCCGTTCCCTCGTCATACGGCTGTAATTTAAACGATTTAAGCAGTCCCCTTATACCGACTATTATCTCATCGGCACGCTTATCGTCAAGCATACAGCTGTCGATTCCTACTATACCGTTTCTGGACGACTGGTATACGCCCGAAATTATCCTGCCGCTTCTGTCGGAGCGGAAAACAGCCTGTACCTTGTTTCTGTAATTATACGGATCGTCTGCACCGATTATCGGTGATACCTTGCCAAAGCCGCCGAGTAGCTTTTCGGTATCCTTCTGCTTCCATTCAAGCTGTTGCTCGTATGTCATGTTTGACAGCTGACAGCCACTGCACTTTTTGGAAACAGGACATTTTTTGTTGGTCATTTTATTATCCTTATTCTTTATTTAAAAATTCCCTGAGGCTTTCAAGATATTTCTCTGTATCTTTCCTGCCAAGCTCATAAACGCTTTTCAACCTTTCGGGATTTCTCTCAGTTCTGCTTATCGTTATCGGCTCGGACGGGCGGATAACAAATACCTTACCGTTTTGTTCAAGCTCACGGAGCTTGTCTATGCTTTCGTTATACACATTGTGGCGGTTTTCAAGCGCCTTGCAGAAGTCGGGAAATTTGCCGTAGAACGAGCGTATCAGCAGTTTGTTCATCGGCTTTTTGCGGTAGCTCATATCACGGGTGAGAATGACAACCTGCTTTTTGTACCCCATATCCGAAAAATGCTCAAACGGTATGCTGTCGGTAATTCCGCCGTCAAGATAGGCTTTTCCGCCGATAATGACAGGCTTTGATATAAACGGCATTGACGCTGATGCACGGAGCATTTCCATATCCTTGAGTACACTTTTGACCTCTAAATATTCGGGCTTTCCCGTTCTTACATCGGTCACCGTTGCATAAAACGGAACGCCCGATTTTATATAGGCTTCGTCATCGAATTTGTCAAGCTCGTTGGGAACTTTGTAATATGCGTATTCCGTATTGAAAAAGTCGCCGCTTTTAAGAAGCGGTTTTATTCCCATATAGTTCTTATCACTGTTGAAACGGCAGTTGTAGCGGATAACTCTGCCGTTTTGCTCCGACAGGAAATTAACACCGAATACCGCTCCTGCCGAAGTGCCGATTATTCCGTCAAAATGTATCTTATTTTCAAGAAGTATATCAAGTGCGCCTGCGGTGTACATTCCACGCATTGCACCGCCCTCAAGTACAAGTCCTGTTTTCATTCTGTTCTCCGTTTTAAATCCAGGCAATTTTGATTATTTACCGTATTGATTGTCAAATTTCCTTATTTCCCTTAAT
>CAVJKI010000166.1:1687-4867 GCA_963649995.1 Sodaliphilus sp. | reverse complement strand
ACCGCAGGCTGACTTATATTGACCATACTTGCCGCCTTTGAAAAGTTAAGCGTTTCCGCAACCGCAAGAAAACATTCCAGTTGAGTAGTGTTCATGTTAAACTCCTTTTTATAATTAACGATAAACGTTTTTTATTGATTATAACATATTTGTATTTTACATTCAAGTCTTTTAGGTGTATTATTAACAAGGAGCAAAACTGTTAGCACATTACTGATAAGGAGGTTAACTGTTATGACTGAATCAGAAATCCAGTCAATAATGATAGACAACAAGACGATAAATCAGCGCATTGAAAACAGTCTTAATGCCATTTTTGCCGATATTGACATAACTGCGGCGCAAGGCAGAGTACTGATGTATATCGCCAAATGCCCTGATAAGGAAATTTTTTCGGCTGATCTTCACAAGCACCTTTGTATTTCAAAGCCCTCGGTTTCCGCACTTATCAAAAAGCTGAGAAAATCGGGATACATTTGCTGCAGCGGCTGCGAAAGTGATGAACGCTATAAGAATCTTACCGCTACCGATAAAGGCAGGGAGGTTGCGGAGCTTATATCACGCCACATGAAAAACACTGAGCATGAAGCGTTTCGCAACTTCTCGGAAGACGAACTGACCGAATTCATGCGGCTTCAGAAAAAGCTGCTGAACAATATAGATAATATAAATACAGATAAACTGAAAATGGAAAGGATGACGGATTAAGTGAAAGAGCTTCTGAAACAAGTAAAACAATATAAGAAGGATTCTCTGCTTGCTCCCTTGTATTCGGCACTTGAGGTCGTTATGGAGGTTATAATCCCCTTCGTAATGGCACTGCTGATTGACGAGGGCGTCGAAAAGGGCGATATGAACAAAATATTGTTCTACGGGATCCTTATGATAGTTCTTGCCATGATAAGCCTGTTCGCAGGTATGATGGCAGGTAAATATGCCGCTAGTGCGTCAACAGGCTTTGCCTGCAACCTGCGTGAAGCGATGTACCGCAACATACAGCGCTTCTCATTCTCTAACATTGACAAGTTCAGCACAGCGGGACTTGTAACCCGTATGACGACCGACGTAACAAACGTACAGAACGCATATCAGATGATTATAAGAATTGCCGTAAGAGCGCCTCTCATGCTGATAAGCAGTATGGTTATGTGCTTTGTAGTCAATGCCGATATGAGCTTTATCTTCCTCGGCGCTATCATTTTCCTTGCGATTATCCTTGCGATAATTATGCTCAGAGCAATGAAGATATTTGATGTAGCGTTCACAAAATACGATGACCTGAACGCAAGCGTACAGGAGAACATTTCAGGTATCAGAGTAGTAAAGTCTTACGTCCGTGAGGATTACGAGAATGAAAAATTCAAGAAAGCCTCGGGCAACCTCTATAAGATGTTTAAAAAGGCTGAAAGCACGCTTGCTTTCAACAACCCCGTAATGATGCTTGTAATTTATGCCTGCATCATGGCTATCTGCTGGTTCGGTGCTCAGTTCATAGTAGGCGGAACATTACAGATAGGCGAGCTTACCTCACTGTTCAGCTATGTTATGGGTTCGCTCATGTCGCTGATGATGCTCTCAATGATATTCGTAATGATTACCATGAGCGTAGCAAGTATGCGCCGTATCTCTGAGGTTTTGCGTGAAGAACCAGACCTTGCAGAGCCTGCCGCTCCCGTAACGGAAATCGCAAACGGTGATATTGACTTTGATAATGTTCATTTCAGATACCATCTGACAAGCGAGGAGGAAGTCCTCAGCGATATTAATCTGCACATAAAATCCGGCGAAACGATCGGTATAATCGGTGGAACAGGCTGCGGTAAAACGAGTCTTGTAAACCTTATAAGCCGCCTGTACGATGTACAACAGGGAAGTATAAAGGTCGGCGGTGTTGATGTCAGAGATTATGATATGAAGTTCCTGCGTGACCAGGTATCGGTAGTGCTTCAGAAGAACGTGCTGTTCTCAGGCACTATCCTTGACAATCTCCGCTGGGGCAACGAAAACGCTACCGAGGAAGAATGTATCGAGGCTTGCAAGTGGGCTTGCGCCGATGAGTTTATCGAACGTTTCCCCGATAAGTACAATACAGTTATTGAGCGTGGCGGTACCAACGTATCGGGCGGTCAGAAACAGCGTATATGTATAGCAAGAGCGCTTCTCAAAAAGCCTGCGGTGCTTATCCTTGACGACTCAACAAGTGCAGTTGATACTGCTACTGACGCAAAGATAAGAGCGGCATTTGCAAAATGCATACCCGGTACTACAAAGATAATCATTGCACAGCGTATATCAAGCGTTCAGGACGCAGACCGAATAGTTGTCCTTGACGACGGCAGAATAAACGGTGTAGGAACGCATGATGAGCTGGTTGCAAATAACGAGATTTACAGAGATATATACGAATCTCAGACAAAGGACGGCGGCGACTTTGACCGTCCTCAGAACTAAAGAAGGGAGCGTAATATAATGGATAAGAGAAAAATGGGACCGCGTCCCGATATATCCGCAAAGGATCAGATGAAACTGCTCGGCAGAATTTTAAAGTATACACTTAAGCATTACAAGTTTTCATGTATCTGCGTTGTTGTCTGCATACTTGTACAGGCAGTCACAACACTTAACGGTATGCTGTTCATACAGTCGCTGATTGATGATTACATCAAGCCTATGCTTAAAACAGGCAGTACAGACTTTACACCTCTTGCCTTTGCAATGCTCAGACTTGCAATAATCTATATTGTCGGTCTTGCGGCAGCATACGCATATAACAGAATAATGGTAAACGTAGGACAGGGTACGCTCAGAAACTTCCGTAACGACCTGTTCACCAATATGGAAAAACTCCCGATAAAGTATTTCGACACACACCAGCACGGTGATATAATGTCGGTTTACACAAATGATATTGATACCTTCAGACAGTTTATCTGCCAGAGTATTCCCCAGGTAATAAACAGCGGTACTACTGTTATAATAACGCTCGTTTCAATGCTTATCATGAGCATACCTATGACGATACTTGCAGTCGGTATGGCAATTTTAATGCTTGTTGTTACAAAGAAGATAGCCGCTAAATCAGGTAAATACTTCGGCAAGCAGCAGCATGACCTGGGTGAGGTTGACGGCTTTATCGAAGAAATGCTTGACGGTCAGAAGGTCGTAAAGGTTTTCTGCCAC
>CAVJKI010000166.1:0-1677 GCA_963649995.1 Sodaliphilus sp. | reverse complement strand
GAGCAGGAGGCTATTGATGACTTCGTTAAGATAAACGATAACCTCAGAAACAGTGCATATAAAGCCAATAAGTACGCAAACATTATGATGCCGATTAATGCAAACATCGGTAATATAAGCTATGTTTTATGTGCAATTCTCGGTGCGATACTTGCAACAAACGGCTTCGGCGGTCTTACTCTCGGTATAATTGTTTCGTTCTGCACGCTGAATAAGAACTTCACAAACCCGATTTCACAGCTCAGCCAGCAGATGACATTTATCATCATGGCATCGGCAGGCGCACAGCGTTTGTTTGATCTTATGGATCAGAAGCCCGAGCATGACGAAGGCTATGTTGAGCTTGTCAATGCCGAAATTGACGATAATGGAAATATCACAGAAACAGATCACCGTACAGGCAAATGGGCGTGGAAGCACCCCCATCAGGCGGACGGTACGGTTTCATATAAGAAGCAGGAGGGCGGTATCGTATTTGACGGTGTCGACTTCGGCTACACTGATGAAAAGATGGTGCTGCATGATATTAAGCTTTATGCAAAGCCGGGTCAGAAGATTGCGTTCGTAGGCTCTACAGGCGCAGGCAAGACCACTATAACGAATCTTATCAACCGTTTCTATGATATTCAGGACGGTAAGATAAGATATGACGATATAAATATCAACAAGATAAAGAAATCCGAACTGCGTAAGTCGCTCGGTGTCGTATTACAGGAAACCAACCTGTTCACGGGTACGGTAATGGATAATATCCGTTACGGCAAGCTTGACGCTACTGACGATGAATGTATAGCCGCCGCAAAGCTTGCAAATGCCGACAGCTTTATAAGAAGACTTCCCGACGGCTATCAGACTATGCTGACAGGCGACGGAGCAAATTTAAGTCAAGGTCAGCGTCAGCTGTTATCTATAGCAAGAGCCGCAGTAGCAGACCCGCCCGTACTGATTCTTGATGAAGCTACATCGTCAATCGATACCCGTACCGAAAAGCTTGTACAGGCAGGTATGGACGCTCTCATGAACGGCAGAACGACATTTGTAATCGCTCACAGACTGTCAACAGTCCGCAACTCTGACTGTATCATGGTACTTGAGCAGGGCAGAATTATTGAGCGTGGCACTCACGATGAGCTTATCGCTCAGAAGGGCAAATACTACAGCCTCTACACAGGCAACTTCGCCGAAGAAACCGCCTAAGTGCCGATGCGGCACGGCAAATTCGCCGTTCTTGAGGTTTGTGGTCTGCGTAACCTCCGTTATCGGCGGTATGGCGGCGAGTCGCCGCTCCCAATTCGCCGTTCTGACAGTCGGCAATTTGCTTAACATCAATTACCGGCGGTGTGGCAATGTTGCTTTAGATTCACGTTACTGAAGTCAGTGCTTTGCGTAACCTCATTTGAACGACAGATAATATAACTCTAATACACAGAGATCCGCTGTTTTCATAACGGCGGATTTTTTATATCGTTGTATGAAAAATCAGATTTTCTATTCTACAATCTTTTGTTTTATCCATACCAAGTACGAATAACATAATAATCATTTCGTAGGGGAGTGGGCTTGCCCCTCCCGCAAAAAGAAACAAAGCAATTAAAATCGCAGTATTTAATGCGTTTTCCGCTTAACAAACAGCACGTATGGATTATAACGGTATTTCGGGAGGGGCAAGCCCACTCC
>CAVJKI010000165.1:0-4872 GCA_963649995.1 Sodaliphilus sp. | reverse complement strand
GTACATGAAGTATATGATAGCAGAATATGGCGAAACCGAAGAAACAACAGCTATAATAAATTATTTCGGATATACTGATTTTGATAACCCAAGAATAGCAAGATAAATATGATAAAGCGGAACGTGAAACCCACGCTCCGCTTTTTCTTATATCCGATTATATCATCAAAGTATCGTGAACACCGTACCGACGACATCGCCGTAAGCTTTTCCTTAAGGAATATCCTTGAGAACAGCACGACAGCGAGTATACTCAGCTTGTCTATCGGTACAACTACCGATGCGTCGCCGATTTTAAGTGCGTAATAGTAGCACAGCCATGACGCTGCAGTAGATACGGCGCTGAGTGCGATAAAGACGAACGCTTTGCCGCCAAGTCCCGAAAATACGTTCTTCTTGCCCTTTGCCGCTACGACTATCCATGCCATTACAAGCACAACTGCCGTTCTTATGGTAGTGCCGAGGTTTGAGCTTACATTCTCAACACCTATCTTTGCAAGGATAGAAGTCAGAGCGGCGAATATTGCGGACATCCACGCAAATATCATCCATCTGCCTGCCTTTGTACCGCTCTTTCCCGTATATATGCTCATCATCAGTGTACCTACGCCGATAAGCACCATTGCAATGATTTTATACAGCGTCAGCTGTTCACCGAGGAAAATGAACGACATCAGCATAGCAAGGACGGTCGACGATTTATCTATAGGCGCTACCTTGTTTACATCGCCCATTTTCAGTGCCTTGAAATAGCACAGCCACGAGCCGCCCGTTGCACAACCCGAAAGTATCAGGAAAAGAAGCATCATTCCCGTAACGTTCGGCAGACCACGCCACTCGCCCGTTATCCATATTACCACTATCGACAGCACAAGCACTATAGTTGTACGCAGTGCCGTTGCCGCATCGGAGTCTGCGTTACGCAGTCCGCATTTACAGAGTATCGTTGTTATCGCCGCAAACAAAGCGGATAACAATGCGATAAATATGTACATCATATCAGAAGCTTCTCCTGCAATAATCTCTTGGTGTTACGCCTTTCATGCTTTTAAATACCTTAATAAAATAGCTGTAATCGTTGAAGCCGCATTTCATCGCAATATCAATCAGCTTTTCATCTGTGCTTGCAATAAGCTCACAGGCGGATTCGATACGGAAGTAATTCAGGTACTCAACGGGTGTTTTACCCGTATATTCCTTGAACGCACGGCAGAAATAGTTTCTGTTCATTTCGCACTCGTTAGCCAGTTCTTCAAGCGTTATGTTTTTTCTGTAATTCTGCTCTATGTAGCTTATGACATTCTTGAAGCGGCGTACTTTCTTTATATCGCTTGCCGCAACCTCGCCGCTCTGATAATGCTCATCTCTTGCAACAATATATCCGAGCATACACATCAGCATTCCGGGGACGGTAAATTCATACCCCGCTTCCTTTTCAAGCATTGCGTCTATAACCGTCCTTGCGGCTCTTGCAGGCTCACTGTTTGCACGGAATACAGTGATAAGCTGTTTTTCGTGATTCAGTATCGGCTGTAGCCGTAAAGCGCATATCTGACTTGCCTTGAGCAGCGCCGCCATATCAAATACAAGACAGTCATAACGGCAGTTATCTTTCGGCGTACCTCCGTGCATGCTTCCGCCGATTATAAGCGAACAGCACCCCTCGTCTATTCTGTGAGTATGTCCGTCAAGGAACAGCTCAAAGTGTCCCCTTCTGACATAGATTATCTCGCACTCGTTATGCCAGTGCGGTATCATATTATAACGCGGAAAATTCTCCGTCACTCTGTAGCAAGCATAAGGAAATTCCCTTGTGCCATGCTCACGTTTTTCACGGTACTCGATGTATTTCATGTCGTGTCCTTTGGCTCATTTGTCAAAATCGTCATATCAGGAATCGGAGCAAAGTTAAAATAATCATTAAAATCGTCCCGATAATACAATAATTATATCATTTTTCCGCCATATTGTAAAGTAACCCCAAAACCAAATATCAATATAATGCTACTAATCGTCACATTGCACTAACACAGTCTGATTTTTTGTGCAGATTGCGGATTTTTGCTTTTCACAAAAATTTTTATCTTTAAAACGATTACAACACTTGCTAAAAAAATTCATTTAAGATATAATTATCATAGACGTTTTCTGTAACGTTGTAACTTTTTCGCTACAGAAACAAAAACATTAGGAGGATTCTATGAAATTCGGTTATTTTGACGATAAGAACAGAGAGTATGTCATTACATCTCCCAAAACCCCTTATCCGTGGATAAACTACCTCGGCACACAGGGCTTTTTCTCACTGATCTCTAACACAGCAGGCGGTTACTGCTTCTACAAGGACGCAAGACTGAGAAGAATTACACGTTACCGCTACAACAACGTTCCCGTTGATATGGGCGGACGTTATTTCTACATAAACGACGGCGGTCATGTATGGAACCCCGGCTGGTCACCCGTAAAGACAACACTTGACAGCTACGAGTGCCGTCACGGTATGGGCTACACAATTATCAAGGGCTCATCAAACGGCGTTACAGCTACAGCTACATTCTTTGTTCCCCAGAACTTCAACGGAGAGATCCAGAAGGTTACAATAAAGAACGACAGCGACAAGGAAAAGAACTTAAAGCTGTTCAGCTTCCTTGAGTGGTGCCTTTGGGACGCAAACGATGATACAACAAACTTCCAGAGAAACTTCAACACAGGCGAAGTTGAAATTGACGGCTCTGTTATCTACCACAAGACCGAATACAAGGAAAGACGTGACCACTACGCATTCTACTCTGTAAATGCTCCTATCAACGGTTACGATACAGACAGAGAGAGCTTCCTCGGCTTATACAACGGCTTTGACGCTCCTCAGACAGTATTTGCAGGCGCACCCAATATGTCTGTTGCAGACGGTTGGTCACCTGTTGCTTCTCACTATATCGAGATCAAGCTCCAGCCCGGCGAAAGCAAGGATTTAGTATTCTGCCTCGGCTATGTTGAAAACAAGGTTGAAGAAAAGTTTGCTCCCGACCTTGACGAGAACAGCACAATAATTACAAGCGGCGACAGAAAGAAGAACATCGTAAACAAGGCTAAGGCTCAGGCTATGATGGCTATGTGCGATACAGCAGAAAAGGCTGACAAGCTCCTTGATGAGCTTAAGGCTCACTGGAACAGCCTGCTCGGTCAGTACAGTGTTGATTCTCCCGATGAAAAGCTCAACAGAATGGTTAACATCTGGAATCAGTATCAGTGCATGGTTACATTCAATATGTCACGTTCCGCTTCTTACTTTGAGAGCGGTATCGGCAGAGGTATGGGCTTCCGTGACTCCAACCAGGATTTACTCGGCTTCGTACACCAGATCCCTGCAAGAGCAAGAGAAAGACTTATCGACCTTGCCGCTACAATGCTTGAGGACGGCGGTGCATACCACCAGTATCAGCCCCTCACAAAGATGGGTAACCACGAACTCGGCTCTAACTTCAACGATGACCCGCTGTGGATGATCCTCGCAGTTGCGGCTTACATAAAGGAAACAGGCGACGTTTCTATCCTCGACGAGAAGGTTCCTTACGAGAACCGTGACGAGCTTGCAGACACAATGCTCGACCACATGAAAAGAGCGTTCTACCACGTTGTTAAGAAGGTAGGTCCTCACGGACTTCCTCTCAGCGGACGTGCTGACTGGAACGACTGCCTTAACCTCTCTTGCTTCTCAGACAAGCCCGGCGAATCATTCCAGACATATAACAACAAGGAAATGTTCAAGGAGCCTCCTTACTACAGCAATGTAGCAGAATCTGTCATGATCGCAGGTATGTTCTGTGCAATCGCTCCCGAGTACGTTGAAATGTGCAAGCTGAAGGGTGACACAGCAGAGGCTGAAAAGGCTCAGGCTGAGATCGAAAAGATGAGAAAGAACACCCTTGAATACGGCTATGACGGCGAATGGTTCCTCCGTGCTTACGACCACTACGGCAAGAAGGTCGGCTCACACGAGTGCGAGGAAGGCAAGATATTCATCGAGCCTCAGGGCTGGTGCGTTCTTGCAGGTCTTGGCAAGGACAAGGGCTACGATATTCAGACTCTTGACAGCGTAGACAAGTATCTTAACTCAAAGCACGGTCTTGTTCTGAACAACCCTGCATTCACACACTACTACATCCAGTACGGTGAGATCTCCACATATCCCGGCGGTTACAAGGAAAACGCAGGTATCTTCTGCCACAACAACGCTTGGATAATCTGTGCAGAAGCCGCAGTAGGCAGAGGCGACAAGGCATTCGAGTATTATTCAAAGATTGCTCCCGCATTCAGAGAGGACATCTCCGATCTGCACCGCACAGAGCCTTATGTATACGCTCAGATGATTGCAGGTAAGGATGCTAAGCGTCACGGCGAAGCTAAGAACAGCTGGCTCACAGGTACAGCCGCTTGGAACTTCGTTGCGGTATCTCAGTACATCTTAGGTATCAAGCCCGAATACAACGGTCTGAAGATCGATCCCTCAATTCCTCACGAATGGGACGGCTTCACAGCTTCAAGACTGTTCAGAGGCGCAACCTACGAGATCACTGTAAAGAACCCCGATCACGTTTGCCACGGCGTCAAGTCCGTTACAGTTGACGGCAAGGCTGTTGACAGCAATGTTATCCCCGTATTTGAAAACGGCACTCACAAGGTTGAGGTTGTTTTAGGCTAAGGGTTACAGGTAATATAATAAATGCGAACTCCCCGCCGTGTTGGCGGGGAGTTTTGTGTTGACAAGCGAGCGGATTTGTATTAAAATATCAATAAGACTTATATCCGGAGGTGCTTATATGCGTCCTATGTCAGATGAGAGAGCAATAGAAAATGCAATAGTATCAACAC
>CAVJKI010000164.1:0-4909 GCA_963649995.1 Sodaliphilus sp. | reverse complement strand
TTATTACACTGATGCAGCTCGTTATCTTGGCTTGATAGATAAACAACGAAATGATGATATAACCTTTACTTTGACCTCTGAAGGAAGGAATATCTTACGCTTAGGATATAAGCAAAGACAGTTAGCATTTTGCAAAGCTATATTATCGCATAAGGTTTTTGCGGATAGCCTTAAACAGTGGTTTAATCGAGGCGAAATCACCAACCGAGATATTGTTGCGATAATGAAACATAATAATCTTTACAATGTGGAAAGCGAAAGTACATATATACGTAGAGCTTCAACCATCAAAGGTTGGTTGGAATGGATCGTTAGCTTATTATAATACCGCAGATCTTAGCTTGAAACATGAAAACCATTCCGTTGGGTTTAAAATATGACTTATGGAATATTTATAATTGTTATATATCCTATGATATACAGCACTCTTTGCTTTTAAAGGGTGCTTTTTATCTTTTACCGTCAAAACGGCGTTATAATGCGAAGATAACGGCACTTTGCTTATAATAATCACATTATCCCGATTTGTTTATAAAAAGTACTTGCATTTTATCGGCTTTTTTGGTAAAATAAAATATGAGCGCAGAAGTGTAAATTTATGCGTGGGATTTGTATTTCTTGAGGATAGCCTCATACAAATAAAGTAAAAGCGAAAGGATCATTACCATGAGCAAATTAAACAAGAAGAATGTAGAAGATTTACAGGTAAAGGGCAGAAAAGTCCTCGTTCGTGTAGACTTCAACGTACCTATGAAGGACGGCAAGATCACAAACGACAACAGAATCCAGGCCGCACTTCCTACAATCAATAAGTTAGTTGAGAACGGCGCAAAGATAGTTCTTTGTTCACATCTCGGCAAGCCGAAGAACGGTCCCGAAGACAAGTTCTCTCTCAAGGCTGCTGCTGAAAGACTTGCAGAGCTTGTTAATACAAAGGTAGTTTTCGCTAAGGACGATACAGTAGTAGGCGAGAACGCTAAGAAGGCAGTTGCAGAAATGAAGGACGGCGAGATCGTTGTTCTCGAAAATACACGTTTCCGCGGCGCAGAAGAAACAAAGAACGGCGAAGCTTTTGCTAAGGAGCTTGCTGACCTCGTTGACGACGATGTATTCGTAATGGACGCTTTCGGTTCAGCTCACAGAGCACACGCTTCAACAGCAGGTGTTACAAAGTTCGTTAAGGAAACAGCAGTCGGCTACCTCATGAACAAGGAAATCGAGTTCTTAGGCAACGCTGTTGAGAATCCCGTAAGACCTTTCGTTGCAATCCTCGGCGGTGCTAAGGTTGCAGATAAGCTGAACGTTATCTCTAACCTCCTCGAGAAGTGCGAAACACTTATCATCGGCGGCGGTATGGCTTACACATTCTTAAAGGCTAAGGGCTATGAAGTTGGTACATCACTCGTTGACGACGAAAAGATCGACTACTGCAAGGAAATGATCGAAAAGGCTGAAAAGCTCGGTAAGAAGCTTCTTCTCCCTGTTGATACAACGATCGCTAAGGCATTCCCTGATCCTATCGATGCTGAGATCGAGGTAAGCGTTGTTGACGCTGACAAGATCCCTGCTGATATGATGGGTCTTGACATCGGTCCTAAGACAATGGCTCTGTTCGCAGAGGCTGCTAAGTCAGCTAAGACTGTTGTTTGGAACGGTCCTATGGGCGTATTTGAGAACCCCGTATTAAAGAAGGGTACAGTTGCTGTTTGCGAAGCTCTTGCAGAGGCAGACGCTACAACGATCATCGGCGGCGGTGACTCAGCTACAGCTGCTATCAACCTCGGTTATGCAGACAAGATGAGCCACATTTCAACAGGCGGCGGTGCTTCTCTTGAATACCTCGAAGGTAAGGTACTCCCCGGTATCGCTTGCATTCAGGATAAGTAAAAATAACGAGGGCGGAGCAATCCGCCCTTATTGCTGTGTAATAACAGGTTATAATAAATAAACGAAAGGAACACTGTATCATGAAAAAGACAGTAAGAAAAGCAGTTATCGCAGGTAACTGGAAGATGAATAAGACAAGACCTGAGGCAAAGGCTCTTTTAGAAGAATTAAAGCCCATGGTTGCTGACGTTAAGGACGTTGAGGTCGTAGCCTGCGTTCCCTTTACAAACCTTGAAACAGCTCTCGCTGTAACAGCAGACACAAACATCAAGATCGGCGCAGAAAACTGCCACTTTGAAAAGAGCGGTGCTTTCACAGGCGAAATTTCAGCTGATATGCTCGCTGAAATGGGCGTTGAATACGTTGTACTCGGTCACTCAGAGCGCCGTCAGTACTTTGCTGAAACAGATGAAACAGTAAACAAGAGAACAAAGGCTGCTCTCGCAGCAGGCTTAAAGCCCATCGTATGCGTTGGCGAGCTTCTCGCCGAGCGTGAAGCAGATATTACAGAAGAAGTTATCTCACGTCAGATAAAGCTTGACTTTGCAGGTATCTCAGCAGATGACCTCAAGAAGTGCATAATCGCTTATGAACCCGTTTGGGCTATCGGCACAGGCAAGACTGCTACAGCAGATCAGGCTGAAGAAGTTTGCGCATTTATCCGTGCTACACTCGCTAAGCTCTACGGTGCTGATGTTGCAGAAACGATCACAATTCAGTACGGCGGCTCAATGAACGCTAAGAATGCAGAAGAACTGCTTTCAAAGACAAACGTTGACGGCGGTCTTATCGGCGGCGCTTCACTCAAGGCTACTGATTTCACAACAATAATCATGGCAGCTGTAAACGGCTGAGTTAATTAACTGATATTTTACGAAAGGACGACTAAACAAATGGCAAAACCCGTTTTACTCGTTGTTATGGATGGTGTAGGCTTTTCAAAGACAGGTCTCGGCGATGCAGTTACACTCGCCAATACTCCTACACTTGACAGACTTTTAAGAGAATGCCCCAACACCCGTTTAAAGGCTCACGGTGACGCTGTAGGTCTGCCTACAGATGATGATATGGGTAACTCGGAGGTAGGTCACAACGCACTCGGCTGCGGCCAGATCTACTCACAGGGTGCAAAGCTTGTTAACGAATCAATCGAAAGCGGAAAGATGTATGAATCTGAGGCTTGGAAGGAGCTTGTTGACAACTGCAAGGCTAACAACAGCACTATGCACTTCATCGGTCTTTTATCGGACGGTAACGTTCACTCAAACATCAAGCACCTGTTCAAGATGCTTGCAGAAGCAAAGAACGAGGGCATCAAGAAGGCAAGAGTACACGTTCTGCTCGACGGCAGAGATGTACCTGCAACCTCTGCACCCATATATATCGAACAGCTTGAAAGCTTCCTCAAGGAACTGAATGCTGATGGCGCTTTCGACGGCAGGATCGCAAGCGGCGGCGGACGTATGAAGGTTACTATGGACCGTTATCAGGCTGATTGGCCCATGGTTGAGCTTGGCTGGAAGACTCACGTTAAGGGTGAGGGCAGACAGTTTGCATCGGCTATGGAGGCTGTTGAAACCTACCGCAAGGAAATCGACGGCGTTATCGATCAGGATCTCCCTGCATTCGTAATCGCAGAGAACGGCGAGCCTGTAGGCAAGATAGTTGATAAGGACAGCGTTATCCTTTTCAACTTCAGAGGCGACCGTGCTATCGAGCTTTCAATGGCATTTGACGATGACAACTTCACAGCATTCGACAGAGGCGCTAAGCCCGATGTATGCTTCGCAGGTATGTTACAGTATGACGGCGACTTAAAGCTCCCCGCACGCTTCCTTGTAAATCCTCCTGAGATCACAAACACTCTCACAGAGGTACTGGTTGCCGCAGGTCTTAACGAGTATGCCGTATCCGAAACACAGAAGTACGGTCATGTAACTTACTTCTGGAACGGTAACAAGAGCGACAAGTTCAGCGAGGAGCTTGAAACATATAAGGAGATTCCCTCTGACAATGTTTCATTCGATCAGCGTCCCTGGATGAAGTCGGCTGAGATAACAGACGACCTTATCGAGGTTATCAAGAGCAAGAAGTATGACTTTATCCGCTGCAATTACCCCAACGGCGATATGGTTGGTCACACAGGTAGTCTTGATTCAACAATAATCGGTGTTGAAGCTGTTGACCTCGGTCTTTCAAGACTTATCAAGGTTTGCGATGAGTACGGTGTTACACTCGTTGTAACCGCTGACCACGGTAATGCAGACGAGATGCTTGAGAAGAACAAGAAGGGCGAGATTCAGGTAAGAACAGCTCACTCACTCAACCCCGTTCCTTTCATTATCTATGACAAGGACGTTAAGTACACCATCAAGGACGATACAAAGTATGGTCCCGGTGTTCCCACCAAGTACGGTCTGGCTAACGTAGCTCCGACTATCGTTAAGATGCTCGGTCTTACAGCGCCCGACTGCTGGCAGGAAAGCATGATCTAAGGTGGCTGTGCCACTGACAATTCCGCCTTTGGCAATGATGTTGCTTTGTTGGACATAGCAAAACGGCGGGAATAAATGGTAGCGTAAATTTTGTAAACGAATTACGGCAGGTATGCGAAAGCGTATCTGCCGTTTTGCGGCAATGTGTCGCCTCAAATTCCGCCTTTGGTATTATTTGAGCTATTTGCAGGGTAGTGAAACGGCGGGGCTGAACGTGCTACAAATCGCATAGCAATGCGGATTGATGGCGGGATACAATTGATACGATAAACGGCAGGCATGAGAAATCATGTCTGCCGTTTTTGTGTTATATATGCTTTTTACAATTCCGCTTTATAGATCAAAGCGTCGCAGATTGGCTCTGTATAATAGTTTCTGCGCCGTCCGACCTCGCAAAAACCGTGCTTTTCATAAAGGTGCTTCGCCGGCTCATTGTCACAGCGGACTTCAAGAAATATGCTTTTTATTCCGTTGTTTTTACATTTTTTAACAAAATATTCCATCAGGGCGTCTGCTATCCCCTGCTT
>CAVJKI010000163.1:0-4914 GCA_963649995.1 Sodaliphilus sp. | reverse complement strand
AAAATCATTGTACCGAATTTGCAAGTGATTGTGAAATCAACAATGATATAAGCCTGAAATTTCATTTGTCGATGGGATTTGAAGAAGCCAACCGCATTATTTGCTTTAGAAAAGATATATGAATGTATAGGAAAATTCGCTTACATTGAACAGTTTAACACACTAAAGGAACGTCCGCCAAGGTTGCTCTTTTTTCATATTTTCCTGAGCCGCAAGGCTTTATTATACAGCTTCCGATGTTGCACAATGGCGGTTTAATCGGAAAATCGGTTGAAAAGAGCGGAAATGCATGGTATAATGGGATTATGAGGGGCGGTTAATCTGCCCGATAAATCGGGAGTTGTTAGTGAGGTAGCAACATGATTCGAATTATGAAAGCAAGTGATTTAGCACAATGTGGTAGGATTTATGCAAAAGCATTCCCGATAGAACATTGGGGAATAGACTGGACGGCAGAAAATGCAACAGACTATCTTCAAGATTTTTTTGAACAGAAAAGGTTTGTCGGATATGTATATGAAGAAAATGAAGAAGTGTTAGGTTGCATATTCGCACTTTGTAAGATTTCGGGAAGCAAAAAAGAGATTTACATTAATGAAATGGTAGTACTTCCTAAACGACAGGGTCTTGGAATAGGTAAGCAACTATTGAATGCTGTTAAAGATTACAGTGAAAATAACGGACTTGCAGGAATTGTGCTTTACACAAGTGAGTATGCCCCAGCAGCTAAGTTTTATGAAAAGAATGGGTTCAAGTTGTCAAAAGGGACTATATGTATGTACTGTGAGTGATTAAAGGTATATAATAAATTTCTGCTTGTCAGAGCGATAAATTCACGCTTATCCATGGTATAATGGGATCATGAGGGGCGGACAAATCTTCCCGATAAATCGGGATTTACGGAGGTTGATTATGCGGTTAGAAGGATTTGGATTGTTTGTTGAAGATATGGCGAGAATGATTAGATTTTATAGAGATGTTCTTGGTTTTGAGATTAAAGAAAGCGAAGACACATCAAATGTTTATCTTGTTAAGGATGGAACTTTGTTTTTGCTGTATGGAAGAAAAGATTTTGAAAAAATGACACACAGAAGGTATGATTATATAAAAGGCATAAATGGTCATAGTGAAATTGCACTCTATGTTGATACTTTTGAAGAAGTGGATAAGGCATATAACAATGCTATAAAAAATGGTGCAACATCTATATTAGAACCTGAGCTTGAACCGTGGGGACAAAGAACTTGCCATATTGCTGACCCAGAAGGTAATCTGATTGAGATTGGTTCTTGGAATAAGTCATACGAGGAAAAAGATTTATAATTTCCCATTTATCAAGCAGTTCAATACACAAGAGGAGTACCCATCACGGTTGCTCCTTTTTCATATTTTCCTGAGCCGCAAGGCTTTATTATACAGCTTCCGATGTTGCGACAATGGCGATTTAATTGGAAAATCGGTTGAAAAGAGCAGAAATGCATGGTATAATGGGATTATGAGGGGCGGACAAATCTGCTCCATAAAAATCCAAAATGGGGGCTAAAAATGATAGCAAAAATAATCGTAAAATGTATCATATACAACAGTGACCTTAACAGGGTTCTTTTAATTCAGCGAAGTAAAAATGATAATACCGGCGCAAATACTTGGGAGAATACAGGCGGAAATATTGAACCCGGAGAAACTCCTGAAGATGCAGTGATAAGGGAAATCAGAGAAGAAACCGGCATTACAGATATTGAAATAAAGAATATTGCTTATATAGCGATTTTAGACGGTGAAATTCCTGATTTGTTGATAGTATATCTGTGCGAAACACATACGGAATCTGTAAAAATAAGTTTTGAACATCAAGCCTTTTTATGGGCAGATGAACAACAATGCAAATCTCTGCTTCCGAAACAAATCATTAGTGATTTTGAAAATAATAATATATTCAAACTTTTGCGCGAGAACGATAAAAACAATGAACTAAACTGATAATTCCCGTTTATCAAGCAGTTTAATATACAAAAGGAGCAACCGTTGCGGCTGCTCCTTTTTCATATACCACGAGCCGAAAGGCTCTTTTTTTATGCCCATTTCAAGGAGGTGACGCTGAATCCGAAGTCGAAAAATACGGCTGAAATACACAATCGGCTCTGCAAGGCGACATGCCGCACCGATAAGGTATGCTCTGCTTATTTTTGTATTTTACAAGCAGAAAATTCAGTCGTTATAAGCTATAAAACTGCTTATTCGGGGTAACGATGAATTTTTTATTTTAATATCCGATATGAAGTTCTTTGCGATTTGTTACAGAAATTCCAATACTAAAACGCAGTTTATCGCATATTATGATAAAAACATCACATAAGGAGAGCTTCATATGAATTACTATACGAATAACAGCAACAACCGCAACTGCTGTCCGTCAGTGGAAAGCGGAACATACGTTACCATACAGGGACCGCCCGGACCTATGGGACCCGAAGGACCGAGAGGAGAACAGGGTATACGAGTAGAGCAAGGTCCTCAGGGTGAGATCGGTCCGCAGGGCGCTCAGGGAGATATGGGCTGTCCCGGTCCGCAAGGCGAACAAGGAATACAAGGACCTAAGGGCGATAAGGGTGACACGGGAGAAAAAGGTGAACAAGGTATTCAGGGAATACAGGGAGAAGCGGGCGAAACACCCGAAATCACGGTTGCCGAAGATACTCCTCTGAGCTATAAGCTAAACTTCAAAACGACCGCTCAGGATATAACAACTCCGAATCTGTATGCCGTTCCGAAGGAATACCATGTCAATCTGTCCGCTACGGGAAGCTCGCTCGTAATACCTGTAGGAAACCTGTTGCTGACTTATCAGAACACATCTTCTACAACTGTGCGGATCAGCATAGCTCCGAAGGATACCGCTGTGCCGATCCTGACAGATATACGAAAAACATCAATATACAACGCAAGCGTCATAGATGCACAAACCTTTGAAAACACAACAATTTCATCACGAACGGTACTTGACGATATAGTTTACAGCCAGTCGCAGGAAACGCACAGTATGAAAATACGTCAGCAGGATCCAGAAACTAAGCTCTGGTCGCTGTGCGAAATCAGCTCGTTTATTTCTAACGGCGGCGGGCGTACATCTGTTCTTGTAAAATGGATAGAATATGATGTAAGCTACGAAGTGCCGACAACCTGATGTAAAGATATTAAATACTATCATATAACCTCAGCCCGTATGCGTGAATTGCGGCATACGGGCTATTGAATTTATCACGCTTTTATGGTATACTATGATTAAATAATTATGTACATTTGAGCCGACTGTAGAGTACGAAAATTCTTTGCACCGGAATTACGGACTCTTAAATTGATATGAACAAGGTCTGCCCGATCATTTTTTCTTATAGCTGTAACTTAATATTTTTCTCAGTCAACAATTACAGAATTTTCCGTCGGAACCGGAAAATTCGCAAGAGGTTGCGAATTTTATCTATAAATTTGCTGAAAACTGTTGACTTTTTGAATTATACAGTGTATAATACTAAGTGATCAGGCGTACCTTTTAAAGGTATGTTTTCATGAAAATCAGCTATAAGAAATTATGGATCAGACTAATTGAAAAAGATATATCCCCGGCAACGCTCAGAAAAGATCTCAATATTGCGACAGGCACAATGACCAAGCTCCGTAAGAATGAGGAGGTGGCTTTATCTGTACTGCTCCGCATCTGCGAGTATCTTGACTGCAACATCGGAGATATATGCGACGCAGTTCCCGATACCGACAGGTATACGGACTGATTTGTCTTACCCATAATCAGAAAACGGCTTTAGTTCCGATAAAGCCGTGGATCAAAGGGAGAAAAAATATATGGCAATATGCAGTAAATGCGGCTCGCAGTTACCGGACGGTGCAAAGTTTTGTCTGAACTGCGGTGCACAGAGTTCGGGCTTATCCGAAAATTCACAGGCATATCAGGCAGGAAACTCAAAACGTGAAACGGTTTTTGAAGGCGAAATACATAAATGCCCTTCATGCGGAGAGGTACTCGGTGCTTTTGTAACCACCTGTCCGTCATGCGGTTATGAAATAAGGGGCGGAAAAGCATCGGCATCCTTACACGAATTCTCTATGTCACTCGCAAACGCAGCATCAGACGAACAGCGTACATCACTCATCAGAAATTTCCCCGTTCCGAACACAAAGGAAGATATCTTTGAATTTCTCATTCTCGCCTCCTCCAACATAACAGGCAATACGGAACAGAATATTTGCGACGCATGGGCGGTTAAGTTCAGACAGGTCGAGCAAAAGGCAAAGCTTGCACTTACTGCTGATGCGGACAAGGCAAAATTCAACGAGCTGTACGAGCAAGCAAAGAAAAAGCTCACCCGTGACAAATATGTAAAAACCGCAAAAAAAGCAGGTAGTTTTCTTGTAAAAATAAGCGATTCTCTTCCGCAGGTAATTATTACTCTTGCGTGGTCGATAAGTATTGCGGTACTTGTGATAATTTGTTGCCGGAACGTTGACAGCGCAGGATTCAGCCCGTTGCAGATAGTTACAATGCTTGACCTTATTCTCGGTGCGATAGTTATTCCGCCTATGACACGCTGTGATTCGGCTATGCCTAAATTCATAGCGACGATAGGCTTGCTTGTATGCTTCGGACTGTTGATCCCGAGATGTGCCGACAGGGACGAAGTCGGATATATTATGATACTGGTCGTTGCCGTTATCTGTGCGATCATCATGCTTACACGAATGTTCAAAGCAAAAAAGAAGTAACACATTTTTCAGTCTGTTGATTAACCTATATTTTTAATAATATGGGGTTTGGGGCGTAGCCCCAAGTGGGGTGAGGGCGGCAGGGCAGATTGTCAAGTCAAGTGCAACACTTTTTAGACAAAAATTCTAGAGGAGAAA
>CAVJKI010000162.1:0-4921 GCA_963649995.1 Sodaliphilus sp. | reverse complement strand
TTGAATACAGCCTGTGTACCAACGATCTGTGATGTAGGTGTAACCAGAGGAGGGAAGCCTGCGTCTGCTCTAACACGGGGAACTTCCTTAAGAACTTCTTCAAACTTATCAGACTTACCTGCCTGCTTAAGCTGTGAGAGGAGGTTTGAAAGCATACCGCCGGGAACCTGATAAATAAGAGCGTTTGCGTCAACTGCGAGGAGCTTGGGATCAAGCAGACCGCTGTCGATGTACTTCTTGCGGAGTGTCATGAAGTAATCTCTTATTTCTGTAAGGAGCTTTAAGTCAAGTCCTGTGTCATATTCTGTACCCTGTAATGCGGCAACCATTGACTCTGTGGGAGCGTGTGATGTGCCGAGCGCTAAGGGTGACATTGCTGTATCAATTACGTCAACGCCTGATTCGATACCCTTTAACAGACACATAGATGCGAGGCCTGATGTGTAGTGTGTGTGGAGCTGAATCGGGATATTAACTGCACCCTTGAGTGCCTTTACAAGTCTTTCTGTCTCATAGGGAGTAAGCAGAGCCGCCATATCCTTGATACAGATAGAATCAGCGCCTGCTTCTTCTATTCTCTTTGCATAGTCGATGTAGTACTGTTCTGTGAATACTTCACCGAGTGTATAAGAAATAGCTATCTGAGCGTGTGCGCCTTCTTTTTTAGCCGCCTTTACAGCAGTTTCAAGGTTTCTTATATCGTTAAGTGCATCGAAAATTCTGATTATGTCGATACCGTTTGCTACAGACTTCTGAACAAAGTATTCAAGTACATCGTCAGCATAGTGACGGTAGCCGAGCATATTCTGTCCTCTGAACAGCATCTGTAACTTTGTGTGAGGCATTTCACGTCTTAATATACGCAGTCTGTCCCACGGATCTTCGTTTAAGAAACGTAAGCATGCGTCAAATGTAGCGCCGCCCCAGCACTCAACTGAATGATAGCCAACCTTGTCCATTGTGGAAAGGATAGGGAGCATTTCTTCAGTAGTCATTCTGGTTGCGATAAGCGACTGATGAGCGTCACGCAGTACGGTTTCGGTAATTCCTACTTTAGCCATAACCTTATTTATTCCTTTCAGTCAAGAGTTAAGCATTGATTGTTGCAATCAGTGTGCCTGTTTCAACAGACTCTCCCTTTGTAACGTTGATGCTTGCGATCGTACCGTCACAGCTTGCTACAACGTCGTTTTCCATCTTCATAGCTTCGAGAACTGCGATTACTGTACCGTTTGTAACCTTAGCACCTACTGCGAGCTTAACGTCAACGATCGTACCGGGCATGGGAGCGTTGATCTTAACGTCGCCCTGTGCGCCTGCGGGAGCAACGGGAGTTGCTGCCTTCTTAGGAGCGGGAGCTGCTACGGGTGCGGCTACGGGAGCTGCGCTTCTGTCTGTTTCTTCAACGGTAACGTCATAAGCTGTACCGTTTACTGTGATATTGTATCTTTTCATAACAAATTTCCTTTCTTATGTCGATTAATATACGAAGTTAACGTGCTTCTTTGCAGGAGCAACAACTCTCTTTGAAGATGTTGCTTCAATTGCAGATGTAAGAGCTGACTTTGTATCACCTGCTGCGATAACTCTGTCAACATAACCGTTAGCTGCCGCTGTGAATGCGTCTGCTTCGTTTTCAGCATATTCCTGAGCCTGCTTTGCATTATCTTCAGAAACGCCGTTTAAGAATACAACTGCCGCTTCGGGAGTTGTGGGAGCGATAACTGCGTCTTCCCATGCAAATGTGAAGTCACTGCCTGCCGCTGTGCTTGCGAGTGCAACATAAGCACTGCCGTAAGCCTTGCCTGTTACAACTGCGATCTTTGCTGTTGTAGCGGAAGCATAAGCCTGTGCAAGCTTTGCACTGTCACGGATGCTTCCTGCAAGCTCTGCCGCACTTGACTTTTCAAAGCCTTCGCTGTCAACGAATGTAACAACGGGGATCGAATAAGCGTCACAAAGTGTAACAAAACGTGCGATCTTTGCACTGTCGTCAGCTGTAAGCTTAGCGCCGTTGTTTGTAGCAACAAGACCTACTGTTCTCCAGTTGAGGCTTGCAAGAGCTGTAACTGCCGATGTACCGAACTGCTTGTAAAGCTCGATAACGCTTTCCTTATCGGCTACAGCATTTATAAGGTCTGCACCCTTGAGGTCAGCCGATACAACTGCGTCGTTTTCAACAAAATAATCGTTTCCTGCTGTTTCAAGATTGTTTGCAGGGAGAACGGATAATAACTGCTTAGCCTTAGCTATAGCTTCATCGCTGTCCTTTGAAAGAATAGCGGCTACACCCGACTTAGCGGCATTTTCAGCTGTGCCTGCACCTGCTGTCTTATCGTCTGCTGTGAAGGGTGCTGTCATGAACAGCTCTGACTTTTCAGTCATAATAACTACATCAGCCATACATGCTATCATAGCGGCTGTGCCTGCGCAAAGACCGTCTACCACAGCTATCTGGGGAACAGCACCTGAAAGTGTTGCACTCATCTTAGCTATCTCGCCGTATGCACCGAGTGTCTTCATACCTTCCTTGATATCTCCGCCCTTTGAGTCAAAGATACCGATTACAGGAGAGCCGTTCTTAAGTGCCAGCTCATAAACCTTTTTGATTTTGAGAGCTGCCGCTGTGTTTACAGCGCCTGCATTAACGCTTGTGTCCTGTGCATAAGCATATACCACTGCACCGTCAACATAGCCGTAACCGCTTACAACGCCTGTCTTTTCACCGTTTGCGCCGACAAATTTGCCAAGCTCGACAAAGCTGTCCTCGTCAAACAGAGAGATGAGCTTGTTTACTGCATCGCTTGCGGCTGTCTGCTCCATTTCAGCAATTGTTTTCTTCATTGCCAGAATTCCTCCGTTCTCACTTTGATGTGAAGCGGTAAGTCGCTGAAACAAGCGCTGACCGCCGTTGTATAATTATGCCTGGTGGCACATCATATTCAAGTATAATTATAACTCATTTTCGTTTTAATAACAAGCGAAATTCGCTATTTTTTGCAACTTTTATGAGATGTGAAAAAATTATCAATGTCTGAGATGCGATTATCGTTGTTTTGCACAAAACCACGTTTCAAAAGCTCATTCCACACAGCTTCCGACTGCATATTTACGGTACACTTATTTATATAGTGATTGCAGGCGTAGTTCATAGCCGTTCTCATAAGTCCGTCCACAAGCATTATGTACGGCGTTTCGAGTGTTTCGACAAACAGCGTTTCACCGTCTGTTGTGCATACAACAGAGCCGACAGGCGTATCATCGTCTTTAGCCTCAAACACCAGTTTGTCGGAAATATCCTTGTTTCTCAGTATCGTTATCATTTTCTTGCCGTTCTCTTTGCGGATTTATTGCTTGACACAAGGGCTTTCAGTCCCTTTAATTCCTCTGCGGTGAGGTCTGCCCACTCGCCCGGCTTTAACATACCGAGCTTTACATTACCGACAGCGTTTCTCTTAAGACGGACGATCTGCAATTTTACAGCCTCGCACATCTTTCTTATTTGTCTGTTCTTGCCCTCTGAAATTGTAAATTCAAGCACTGTTCTGTTTTCTTCTTCGGTAAGAACTGCAACGGTGCAGGGAAGTGTGACGCCTGTGTCTATTTTTACTCCCGATGCAAGGGTAGTCAGCTTGTCGTCTGTTATCTCGCCCCTTACGGTAACACGGTAACGCTTTTTTATGTGACGTGACGGGTGCATTATGGCGTTTGCAAGTGCGCCGTCGTTCGTCAGTATCAGAAGCCCTTCGGAATCCTTGTCAAGTCTTCCGACAGGATAAACACGTTCGTCTATATCATCTAAAAGGTCAATTACTATCTTTCTTCCGTGAGTATCCGCCATGGTGGTGACATAGCCTCTCGGTTTATACAGCTTTATGTATCTGAGCTGTGTATCGTTTGTGGCTATCTTTTCGCCGTTTATGGTTATAATATCGTTTTTGGGGTCAGCCTTGTCGCCGATAGAAACAGGTCTGCCGTTTACCTTTACACAACCCTGTTCAATGTATTCCTCGGCTTTTCTGCGTGAGCAGTAGCCGCTGTCTGCGATTATTTTCTGTAATCTGACTTTTTCCATAGCTTTTTAAGTCCTTTCATTTTCCGTTTCATCGTATTAACGGATAAGCAGTCCTGCGATGAATTTATATATTTCGGTGAAAATATCGGTTTTCTGCTGTTTCAGTGTACGGCTTTCGGTTGCCTTGAGAGAAGCCGTTCCGATTATTTTACCGTTAAGCTCATAGTATATTTCTCCGACGGTATCTCCCGCCGATAATCTTGCATAAATGAATCTGGGAAGAAAAACCCTTGCCGTTACCTTACTTTTCTGTTCTTCGCACAGAGGCAATTCTGTCTTGTCGCATACTACTCCGACTGTTTCCTTGTCAGAGCCTACGACGGGTAAGGTAAGTAAAGATGTATCATAATTCATTTCGCACAGCTTTACTTTTTCAAAGCCGTAATCCAGCATTTTTGTGTGGTCGCTCCAGTCATCGGGTGCGTTCAGCGTTACAGCTATAAGCTTAACACCGTCACGCTCCGCACAGCTTACAAGTGTTCTTCTTGCGCTGTCGGTAAAGCCTGTTTTCACACCGATACAGCCGTTGTAGCTTGTCAGCAGTTTGTTTGAGTTTACAAGCCACCGCTCGCTTACAGGATTTCCGAAACTCACCTTTGCTTTTGATAATGCACAGATTTGTGAAAAATCACTGTTTTTCATTGCTTCACGGGTCAGTAAAGCCAAATCGTAGGCGCAGGAGTATTGCCCGTCGGCGTCAAGTCCCGACGGTGTGACAAAGTTTGTATCAGCCATGCCGATTTCTTCGGCTCTTTTGTTCATCAGCTTTGCAAATTCCGCTTTGCTTCCCGAAATATTTACAGCCGCCGCATTCGCCGCATCATTTCCCGACGGTAACAGCATACC
>CAVJKI010000161.1:0-4986 GCA_963649995.1 Sodaliphilus sp. | reverse complement strand
TGCCTGTGTAAACAGGCGTAAACGGCTCTGTAAAGAGCAATAATAAAAGGAGGTCCAATTATGAACTGGGTAAAATTAGGTATTTTTGCAGGCGGCGTGGCATTCGGCTCGGTCGGCCTCAAGCTTCTCGGCAGTAAGGACGCAAAGAAGGTATACGCACAGGCTACAGCAGCAGCGCTTCGTGCTAAGGAATCGGTAATGAAGACTGTTACCAACGTTAAGGAAAACGCAGGCGATATTCTCGCCGATGCTAAGGATATTAACGAAAAGCGTGAAGCTAAGGACGTTGTTATCGAGGACGAATGTGATTGTGACTGCGGTTGCGAAACCGCTTCAGAAGAAGCATAAGAATTGATAGAGAGCCGGCGGTACGCTTTTGTTTACCGTCGGTTTTTTATATGGAGATGACTTAAAATGAAATGTAAAATACTTCATGAGTCCCGCGGCAGACTGCGTGTGCATCTGTTCTGCGGCAAAATGTCGCTTGACAATGCCGATGTACTTGAATATTATCTTCGTGCGGTAGACGGCGTTACCGATGTTGCGGTGTACGACCGTACCTGCGATGCCGTTATAGTATTCAGCGACAGAAAAGCGGTGCTTAAAGCGCTTGCCGCTTTTGCCTTTGAAAAGGCAAGGAAAATGGACTTGGTACCCGACCATACATCAAGAAAGCTTAACCGTGAGTTTGAAGATAAGCTTGTCATGACGGTAGTAGCCCGTTTTTTGTCAAAGACATTCATTCCCGCACCTATAAGAGCCTTTATCACTGTGATAAAATCATGGAAGTATATAAAGCACGGACTTAAAGCGCTTCTCAGCGGTAAGCTGTCCGTAGCGGTGCTTGACGCAACTGCGGTAACCGTATCGCTCCTCAGGGGCGACTTCAAGACAGCCTCATCGGTAATGTTCATGCTTAACATAGGCGAGATACTTGAAGAATGGACTCACAAGAAGTCGGTAGCCGACCTTGCAGGCGCTATGTCGCTCAACGTTGAAAGCGTATGGGTAAAAACAGGCGATACCGAAACGCTTATATCCATAAACGATGTACATGAGGGCGATCTGGTAGTAGTCCGCACAGGCAATATGATACCGCTTGACGGTAAGGTTGCGGGCGGCGAGGCTACCGTAAATCAGGCGTCTATCACAGGCGAATCGCTCCCAGTCAGAAAGTGCGAGGGAAGCTACGTCTATGCAGGCACGGTAGTTGAAGAAGGCGAATGTGTGGTATGCGTTGACAAGGCTATGGGCGGCGGAAGATACGACCGCATAGTAAAAATGATAGAGGAGTCCGAAAAGCTCAAATCATCTTCCGAGGACAAGGCTTCAAGACTTGCAGACAGACTTGTGCCTTATACTCTCGGCGGCACAGTTCTTACATATCTTTTAACCCGTAACGTGACCAAGATGTTAGCTGTACTTATGGTTGACTTCTCATGCGCCTTAAAGCTTTCAATGCCTATCGCCGTGCTTTCGGCAATGCGTGAGTGCAGTAATTATAAGATAAGCGTAAAGGGCGGAAAGTTCCTTGAAGCCGTGTCCGAGGCTGATACTATCGTATTTGATAAGACGGGAACGCTTACCTATGCCGCGCCTACCGTTGAAAAGGTTATCCCCTTTGGCGGTAAGGATGCAGACGAGATGTTGCGCCTTGCGGCGTGCCTTGAGGAGCATTATCCCCACTCAATGGCAAACGCTGTGGTAGCCGCCGCAAAAGAAAAGGGTCTCAGCCATGAGGAATATCACTCCAGCGTAGAATATGTCGTAGCACACGGCATATCAAGCATGGTGGAAAATAAGAAGGTAATCATCGGAAGCGCCCACTTTGTGTTTGAAGATGAGGGTTGCGTAGTACCTCAGGGTGATGAAGAACCGTTCAGCCCGCTCTCAGGTGAGTATTCACATCTTTATCTTGCGATTTCGGGCGTGCTTGCCGCAGTTATCTGCATATCCGACCCGCTCAGAGCCGAGGCGGCAGACGCTATAAAGGCTTTGCATGATTGCGGAATAAGCAAGATAGTAATGATGACAGGCGACAACGAGCAGACCGCAAGAGCCGTAGCGGCAAAGGTCGGTGTGGACGAATTCCATGCAGGCGTTCTCCCCGAAGACAAGGCGAATTTCATAAAGCGTGAGCATGAAAAGGGCAGAAAGGTCATAATGATAGGCGACGGAGTAAACGATTCTCCCGCACTGTCCGAAGCCGATGCAGGTATAGCAATAAATACAGGAGCGGCAATAGCCAAGGAAATCGCCGATATTACGGTATCGTCCGAGGACCTTTATATGCTTGTTACCCTTAGAAAGCTCAGTACTGCGCTG
This sequence comes from Sodaliphilus sp., assembly GCA_963649995.1. Classification (GTDB taxonomy): domain Bacteria; phylum Bacillota; class Clostridia; order Oscillospirales; family Ruminococcaceae; genus Ruminiclostridium_E. Next base: position 2,661 of record CAVJKI010000161.1, on the reverse strand, counting down.
ATGAAAAGGATTCACCGCAATTACCGCTTCATCGTATCGTTCAATCTTATGCTGATACTTCTCGGTGTCGGCGGTTTTATCCAGCCGACGACCTCGGCGCTGTTCCACAACGCCTCGACCCTCGCAATCAGCTTAAAGAGCATGACCAATCTGCTCAACGAAAAAGAGCAGAAGTAAAAATCAGATAACAAGCGCCCGACAACTGTCACAAGCCTGTCGGGCGTCTTAAGTTCCGTTATTCATCATCAAATCCCCGCTTTAATATCTCAAAATCTTTGTCTATCCTGCCTATTACATCTCCCCTCGGAAAGTGTTATAATATCCATTGTCGAAAGAGTGCCTGACAGGCTTAAATGTCAGGTACTCTTATTTTTTTAAGGAGGGCATAATATGCCGAAAACAAAATTACAAGGATTTATTTTTACTGCCATAATGGTATTCCTTATGGTACTGTGCATGACCGTCCACACACTGTCGCTGTCAGGCGGCGGGCTCAGCTATAACATATTTTTAACAGCGATAAAGGAAATGTGGCTCGAATATGTTATAGTATTCCTGCTTGAATTTTTCGTCATAACCAACCTTGCACGAAAGCTCGCACTCCGCATAGTAGCTCCTCAGAAGGAAAACTCCTTTCTGATGATTCTTGCCGTACAGTCGTTTACGGTATTGCTGACCGTACCGACAATCACTCTTATTGCTTGTGCGATTCACGGAGGTCTGACCGCAGACATTCTTACACGCTGGATTACTCTTGCAGTGCAGTGCTTCCCGATGGCATTCTTTTTTCAGATTTTCATTGCAGGTCCTTTTGTAAGATTTATCTTCAGAAAAATTTTCGCCAAGCAGTTATGATGTCAAATAAGTCAATCACAACAGCAACGTCAGAACAAGAGATTTATCCTAAGTCGCAAAAAACAGCGAAGCTCAACTCATTTCGCTTTTTGAAGTGATGGTAAAGAGCAGTATAACGTTTTAATTTGCAGCTTTAGTGAATGTAATAAAACAACCCCGGCTTGAAGCACTCAAACCGGGGTTATAACATTTCTGTTACAGCTTTATATTCGCTGTGTTTATTCTGTTTATGGCTCTCTTGAGCTTGTACTCGGCAATATCAAGCGCACGCTGGTCGTCCTTATATTGCTCCATACGCTCCTCGGCAAGAGCCTTTGCTTTTTCTGCACGTTCAACGTCTATTTCGTCCGCCCATTCAAACGACTGAGCAAGGATAGACGTCTGATCCTTTGTGACCTCTACAATACCCGAAGAAACTGCGCCTATGCGGACAGCTCCGTCAATGCGTATCTTTGCCTGTCCTATGGTAAGCGCCGCAACATAAGGCTCGTGCTTTGCAAGTATGCCCTTGTCGCCGACAGTTGTACGGACGATAACGCTTTCCGCCATACCGTCATACACCACTCCCTCTGGGGTAAGGATCTTCAGTTTGAATTCTGTCATATCATCTTTTCCTTTCCTGAGGAATTAAAGGAACAGTACCCTGTCCTCAAGATCATCGTTTGCGATATTGGCAAGTGCCGAGTATTTACCGTTTGAGTAAGAAACAGAATAATCCTTTGTAAAGTAGGACACCTTGCTGATATTGCCGTTCTTTACACTTACGGTAACGATGAAATGCTCGTCGGCAGGAACGCCTGCTTTTTCTCTCACAGTATCTGCGGTAAGCGATTCGCCGTATTCACGGTACAGGCTGAGAGCTGTTTCTTCAAGCTTTGCAGCCTTGCTCTGTATATCCTTTACGGTATCATCGCTGACCGTTCCTGCGGGAACGGCGCTTCCGCCCTTACTTGTTGTCGGAGCATTTGTATCAGAAGGTTTCGGGGATACATCGGTACGCTTTTTTGTAGTCACTACCGTAGGCTTTTGTATAGGTGTTGCGGTAATTCTTGTGTCTGCCGCTGTTTCGGGGGTCGGTAAAGGGGGCAGAATATCGTCGTCCTTTATCGGTCCGCCTATGATAAACGGAAGTCCGAGAGCAAGTATTGCAACAAGCAATGCCATAATTGTTGCAGGGCTGAAATAGCCCCGTTTATTATGCCTTTTCATTCTTAGCCTTTTCTACAGCTTCATCTATAGTGCCTACAAACAGGAATGCGGATTCGGGCAGATCGTCGTGTTTACCCTCGATGATCTCCTTGAAGCCTCTTATCGTTTCCTTGAGCGGAACATACTTACCCTTCATACCTGTGAACTGTTCTGCAACTGAGAACGGCTGAGATAAGAAACGCTGTATCTTTCTTGCTCTTGATACAGTCAGCTTGTCGTTGTCGTCAAGCTCGTCCATACCGAGGATAGCGATAATATCCTGTAATTCGTTATAACGCTGGAGTATCGACTGTACCTGTCTTGCTACCTGATAATGCTCCTCGCCGACGATTTCGGGAGTGAGTATTCTTGATGTACTGTCAAGAGGGTCAACCGCAGGGAAGATACCCATTGATGAAATGTTTCTTGAAAGTACCGTTGTAGCGTCAAGGTGTGCGAATGTTGTAGCGGGAGCGGGGTCGGTAAGGTCGTCCGCAGGAACGTAAACAGCCTGTACCGATGTGATAGAGCCCTTCTTTGTAGAAGTGATACGCTCCTGCAAAGCGCCCATTTCGGTTGCCAGCGTAGGCTGATAACCAACGGCTGACGGCATACGTC
>CAVJKI010000160.1:0-5018 GCA_963649995.1 Sodaliphilus sp. | reverse complement strand
CCCTTATTATAGTAAAGGTCGAATACGCTACCTTGCGTACCTCGCACACAGGCAGGGTAGAGGCCATAGTCGCAACGCAGTCCTCAACGCTCATGTTGTTCGCCATCATGGTGGATATTATTTTAGAAGTCAGCGTTGAAAGAATTGACGCTTTTACACCGCTTCCGAGACCGTCAGCAAGAACGAATACTATTGAGTTTTCGTCCTGCTCGACCAGCTCCACATGATCGCCGCAAAGCTGTTCGTCATGCTTGTTGACGCTGAGATAACCTATATCGGTGCAGAAGCTGAACGCTTTACTGTTCATCATTTGACAGGTTCTCCTTGAGCTTTGTAAGTGCGACCTTTGTTTCGGCGGTCGTTTCGCCGAGAAGTGACGCTATTTCCTGAACGACGCGCATCTGCTTTTCAATTACCTTGTCGGTGACTGCGATAGTTTCGGCGGCGTTCTTTTCACGCTTTGACCTTGCTATTTCCTCACCTGTAATATCACGCATTATCGACATTATGATATGATAGCTCTTATCATAGATTATCGTTTCTTCTACATACTTTCCGTATTCGGCAAGATAAGTGCGCTTGTTGTGGATATTTTCCCCTGTGTTCATAACCTCAAGATACGATACGGGATCGAGTATTCTAACAACGGGACAGCCCATAACATCGGACAGGCTCTTGATGTTCATTATCTCACGAGCCGCCTTGTTTATCTGCTGTACTTCCAAGTCCTCACTCAGCACCATAATGCCGTTGGGAGTGTTGTTGATAATGTTATCCGAGAAGCTTTCCGCTTTCTCCTTAAGATACGGCAGGCACATGGTAAGATCTGCCTTGCCTTGCAGAATAGCTACCGCTTTTTCACGGCAGGTATCATAACCGCAACTTCCGCAATTGAGCTCCTGTGAAGGATCGCCCTTGTTCATCTTGCGGAGTATTTCTTCTATAGCTTTACTTCCGGGCATGGTTTTCTGAATACCGATGAACGGAAGTGATTTTGTCATATCGGAAAGTCCTGCCGTATCAAATTTACCGCTTCCTGCAAACTCGTCTACAGCCCGCCGCTCATGGATAATGCCCTCGTGCTTTTTGTCCATTGCAGGACCGCCTATACAGCTGTTGACGCAGGCGGACATTTCAATAAAGCACTTTCCGACATTACCGTCGATTATATCACGCAGAGCGTTACGGCAGTTTTCAACACCGTCTATCGCCATATAGAGATATTCGGGATTTTCCTTGTTCATCGAGCGTAAAATGCCCGATGTGGTGGGGTAAAGCCTTGTTTTCGCTCTGTCGCTCCTCTCGGCATTGTCGGCGGTGGGACAGACCTCGATATTTTCTTCTTTGAGCCAGCCCGTAAGCTCCTCAAAGGTAAGAACACAGTCTATAGCGCCTGCGTAAGCGTCAGCCTCAGCCTTTTTTGAAAGGCACGGACCGATGAATACGGTGTGACAGCCGGGGTATTTGTTTTTAAGTATCTCTCCGTGTGCGAGCATAGGTGATTTCGCCTGTGCAAGGTAGGGGAGAGCCTGAGGGTAATATTTCTGTATAAGGGTATTTACCGTATGACAGCAGGAGCTTATAATTATTTTATGTTCGCCGTCAGCGACCAGCTTCTCGTACTGCTCGGTAACAAGCTGTGCGCCCTCTGCGGTTTCCTCCGCACCTGCAAATCCGAGCTTTTTCAGTGCCTCGTTCATTGAGTTTATGCCGACGCCGTCATAGTTTGCGACAAATGACGGAGCGATGCTGACATACACGGGAGTACCCGTAGCGATAAGCTCTTTTGCCTTGCCTACATCGTTTCTTATCTGTTTTGCGTTCTGGGGACAGGCTACAAAGCACATACCGCACAGAATACATTCGTCCTCAACGATATTCGCCTGACCGTCCGAAAAACGGATAGACTTTACCGGACAATGTCTTATACATTTATAACAGTTTTTGCAGTTGGATTTCTTCAGCCGTAAATAGCTCATAAATTACACCTTGCCATAAGTCTTGGCGGTGAATTTTTCTGCGTTCACAATAAAGCGCTCATGAGTACCCTTGCCGATAACGTCCTTTTCGTCCTTTGCGACAACTTCAAATACAAGTCTGCGGTTGTCGACCTCGGTCAGGGTAGCCTCTGCGGTAACAGTCATACCTACAGGGGTTGCGGCAACGTGTGCAACGTCAAGCTTTGTGCCGACAGTTGTCTGTCCGTCCTCGAGCTGACCGTCAAGCGCCGTGCAGGCCGCTTTTTCTATAAGGGCTATCATAGCGGGAGTAGCAAATACCTTCAGCGAGCCGCTGCCCATTGTAACAGCCGTGTTTGTATCATCGACTTTTACTTCTGCTTTTCCCGTTAATCCTGTTGTGAGCATTTCAATTCACCGATCCTGTTCTTTCATTTTTATACTGCCGTCAGTCAAGACAGGCAAGTACCTTTTCGTCAAATATCTGCTGGAAGTTGTTTTCGCTTACTCCGCAGATTATCTCATTGTCTATTTTTATTGTAACGCCGTCTGTGCATCTTCCCAGACAGAAAGCGGCGCCGAGGTTTACCTTATCCCCGATGTTATGGTTTGCTATGTAGTCCTTTGCAAGCTCGATTATTTTGTACGAGCCTTTTAAATGGCATGAGCTTCCCACGCAGATGCTGATGTTCTTCATAATATCCGTTTCCTTTCAAATAAAGCGGAGTTATCAGAAAATGTGACCGTCCCTGATTTCAAACTCCAGATTTTGTGAAAGCACCGCAAGAGAAGTCGCCAGATTTTCGTACTGGACGAGTACGTCGGAGGGTACGGACAGATGTACGGAAGTAAAATTCCATATCGCAAGTATACCGCACGCCACCATTTCATCACAGACCTGCTGAGCGCATTCGGGTGGAACGCAGATTATACCGATATGAATTTTCAGTCTTGAGCATATATCCGACATTTTTTCAGCCGAAAGTACACGCTTGCCGTCAACAACGCTCTCGTCCGTATCGAATGCCGCTGCTATGTTAAGTCCGTAGCGTTCAAATTCCTTATACGCAAGGAGAGCCTGTCCAAGCTTTCCTGCACCTGCAATTACTGCCTCTTTCGTGTTGTCATATCCGAGAAAGCTCTCAAGGTCACGGATAAGCTCTGCGGCAACATAGCCCGTTTTCGGTTTACCGCCCGTAAGGCTTACCGCAGCTAAGTCCTTGCGGACCTGCACCTCGTTTAGCTTAAGGTCGTTTGCAACATTCGTTGCCGAGATGTTGCGTACACCCTCAGCCTGCTTTTCCTTCAGATATTCAAGGTAGAATGGCAATCTCCTCAGTGCTTGCTTAGAAATTGTACCGTTCATTTGTTCTGCCTTTCTGTGCGGAAGATACAGTTCTTCCGTCTGTCTATACGTATATTATTATATTAAAAAATACAGGCGGTGTCAACCGATTTCGGCAAAATCGTTAAAAATTTATCGAATTGACAGCATAGGAGAATTATAGAAGAAAGAGTGCGCCTGAAATGCCGTCGGAACGGACATTTGTTGTTATTCTGCACAACAACATAACGCTGTTATGTTGTTCTTTGGTGCAATGCTATGAATCGCTTTCAAACGTATTGACTTTATGGCGGAAATAAGGTAAGATAACAGTCTTATGTGAAGCGATTACAGCTTTCGGAAAGGAGTGACAGTATGCACGGCGACACCGAAACAAGGCAGAAGCTGATAGACAGTGCAAAGACGGAGTTCTTTGAAAACGGCTTTGCAAAAGCGTCCCTCAGAAAGATATGCACGAATGCAGGCGTTACGACCGGTGCGCTCTACTTCTTTTTCAAAAACAAGGACGATTTGTTCAGTGCGATCGTCGCACCTCCGATACTGAAGCTCAAGGAAATGCTGATCGAGCATAACCGTGAGGACGAGGAGTACATGGGTTCGACCGATGAGCAGACAAGGAGCGTTGAAAACCAGATAGCGACGCATAAAGAGGCTGTCACTATGGTCGGTTATCTTTATGATAACTACGATGCGTTTATTCTGCTTCTTACAAAGGCACAGGGGTCTGTTTTTGAAAACTGCGTTGATGAGTTTGTGGCACTTATGGAGGAGGGCTTCCGCACAAGCGCACAGGCACTGATTAAAAATATGCCCGGCTATCACGTTGACGAATATATGCTCCACTGGCTTGCCCACATGGATATAGAGATGTTCATACACCTGCTGACCCACGTTCCCGAAAAGGAAAAGGGACTTGTGTATGCCGAAAAAATGATGGGTGCAATGGTCAAGATGTGGTTTGACTTATTACCTGTCAGAGATGAATAAGTAGCTCCGACCGCCGCACGGCGGTCATTAAAAAGCGCCACAGGATAACGCTGTTATGTTAGCAAGAGCTAATGCGGTTAGATAAAACTAATAATGATACGGGAGGACAAAGGAATGTATCTTGAAGTAAAAGACGTAAAAAAGAGCTACGGCTCGGATGCGGGCTACACACAGGTATTAAAGGGTGTGACCGCAAGCGTCGAAAAGGGTGAGATGTGCGTAATACAGGGTACGAGCGGTTCGGGTAAATAACTGCATAGGCGGTCTTGACATTATGGACAGCGGCTCGGTAAAGGTCGACGGCACGGAAATATTCGGACTTAAGGCTGACGCATTGGCAAAGTACAGAAAGGCAAACCTCGGCTTTATATTCCAGTTCTATAACCTTGTACCTAACCTCACTGTAGAGGAAAACATACAGGTATGCGAGTACCTCACGGATAAGCCGCTTGATATGAACGAGCTTCTTGATACGCTCGGACTTACCGAACACAGAAAGAAATTCCCGTCACAGCTGTCGGGCGGTCAGCAGCAGAGATGTGCTATAGCGAGAGCGCTTATCAAAAATCCCAAGCTTCTGCTTTGCGACGAGCCTACGGGTGCACTCGATTCAAAGACTTCAAGAGATATACTTGTACTGCTTGAACAGGTAAACAAAAAATACGGCACGACAATGCTGATAGTAACGCATAACAACGCCATAAAGAACATGGTACACAAGGTAATAA